>CALARM010001147.1 GCA_937888925.1 uncultured Synergistia bacterium
CTTTGACAAGTCTCTTAATTTCATAACGATTATCAAGGAGAATACCGGATTTGAGCCTTCCGCTCTGAGTAACAATTTCTATTGCACTGCCGCACCCCTGACAGAATTTTGCTTCATCTTTATTTTCATAACCGCATTTATCACAGAACAGCGCCATATAAGTCTCCTGAAAGTAAGTAGTGAGTGGTGAACAGTCATACTACTTAGTAGAAAAATAACTCCGGCAAATTATTAGAACGATTGTATCCTCGCGTCACGCATTACGCATTACGCATCACGATATAAACTTTAACTATGATGTAGTTATTTCCCGACTGATCCTTAGCTGAACATAAGCATTTAATAAACTTTCTCCTCCCGTCACCGGTCACTTGGTACGCGTCACGAGAGTATATATCCTCTTTTATAGTCTTTCTTTCGTAATATATGAGAAGTTTTATCCTGCAGAACCTCACATTATCTTTATTGCCATAACCCCTTTGTTCACAGAATACTGACATAATAATATTTCTACAATAAAAAGAAAATCCTTTTTCAGTTATAATTAGCGAGTCGTGAGTCGTAAAATCAATCTTTTTCTTACGACTTAATTATTAAACTCTTTCATGGAGATATATAATCTCATATCCCCATGAAAAAAATACCTTTGCTGTTGCTTTTACTTTTAAATGGGGAACATCAAAAAAATGAGTAACTGTTATTATTCTTGTACCGGGAGAAACTCCTTTAAATTTTTCGGCAAGTTTCTCTCTTGTATCGGGGTCGAACACTGTAGATACTATAAAAAATACAGTTCCTTTAGAAAAATCTTCCAGAAGAAAATTCCCTTCTATAAAATTAACATGTTCAAATTTCAGAGATTCTTTTATTTTATTACTGTAATCTATAAATGTAGGAATGGCATCTATTCCGACTGCTTCCACACCATACATGATACTGGAAAAGAACACCACATTACCTGTGCCGGAACCAAGGTCATAAAAAACATCCTTTTTATTCAGCCCTGCAAACCTGAAAATCCTCCATGCAGATAAAAATGGAGTTTCTCCGTAAGTAAGCGTATTTACAGGTATCTCCATATTACGGCCCTCGGTGGCTACAATCTGATGACATGTCCCCCAGGAATAAAAGGCAAGAAGTTTTAAATTTAACAAAAGAAAATTCCTTCTGAAAAAAAATAGAATAAATCCCAGGAATTGATAGTAAGTTCTGCACATGTCCAGAAAAACCTGCCACATAGACCGTATCATAAACCCTTTAACGGTATAATCATCAGGCTCTTCGTCCAGTGGAATTCCTTTTTCGCAGAAATAACAATCAGATGAACCTCTGGGAAGGATTCTGAAACATTTTTCACAGAAAGCTATCGTATGTTTCGGCCTTATAATAATATATACAGGCACCATCATAGGAAAGAAAAAAATTATAGTGCTCCATAAAGGTCCGCTGAGACCTCTCTTTGAAGCATCCCTGAAAACCCAGACGGAGATGAACAATACAACAATGATAAAAACTAATTTCCAGTCGCCGGGAAGAACGTTTAATATGTCGAGAAACTGCATATGAATATTTCCTTATTTAATCGTAACTCGTAACGCGTAATGCGTGACGCGAGGATTGCAGACTGTTACAATGATTTATATTCTATATCATTATTAAACTTTCCTACTTACTATACTTTTGCACTTTTTCATAATTTCCTTGTTTTTACTGACTTTATAGTTAAATAGTTTCTGGGTTTCAGGTTTTAATCTTCCTGGCCAAACACCAAACACCTGAAACGTAAAAATTAAATAGATTATTTTTTTACAGTTTTTAAAATCTGCAAAGGTATAGCTACTTATATAAAATCTTATTATTTTGGCACTTCATGTAGCATTAAAAGCATTATATATCTATTTAAAACATTATGTATTTAAAATGTACAAATGTATTGACAAAATACCAAATCTAATATATAATAATATCATAAAAATATAATCAAGGAGGTAAATAAACATGAAACTTGCAAAAATCACAAAAAGAGGTATTAAAACAAGACTATTAATAATTGGTATTTTACTTATAACTTATTTCAATATCAATATGTATTTTAACCATCATATAAACAGTGAATTAAACAGGTTAAAAAAAGATGGAGAAATAACACATCTTAAGGAACTGGTAAGAGCACCTGTCAGAGGTGACAACAGAGCAAACCTTTATTTCGGAGCAGGAGAGATTTTAGATATAAAAAGAACTGCTGCACCTCCCCTGGATGGTGATATAATAAAATATTACGAAACAAATAAGGATAAAATAAAGGTTGAAATGGAGAGAAACCGGATTGCACTGGACATAATGGACAGGGTATCTACAAAATCGAAGTTCAGTTTTAATCTGGATTATGAAAAAGGCTTTGCCATGAAAGTTCCAAATTATTTACAGTTAAGATCGCTGGCACAATTATTAGAGATGAAAGCCATTGATGAGATAAATTCCGGCAATTACGAGCAGGCAGTTATAAGATGTGCCCAGTGTCTTGCCCTGGGACGGGATATAGGGGAAGAAAACGGATGTCTTATAAACCACATGATATCTATAGCCATAATTCGTATAGGTACAGCACCTCTTGATTATATGATGAAAAACCATATAGTAACAGATTACAGACCTGCTGTAGAACAGTTAAATCTCATAAAAGGTTCCTTGAATACAGGGTTTATAAAAAGTCTTGAGGCAGAAAGAGCTGCAGGAATAAATTTCTATGAATTACTCAGTTCTAACGAACCTGTACAGGATTCATATTTAGAACTCGGTCCTTTAAGTAAAAGATATAGTAGAATAATAGTAAAACCTTATATACTGGCAGACAAATTATACTATATAAAATATATGAGTAATCTTATAGACCAGGTACAGAAAAATCCTTCAGGTGAAATCAATCAACCTGAATTATCAAAGTATTATATATTTTCAAAAATACTTACACCCTCTATAAAAAGAGCGGCTGAACAAAATACGAAAATTGTGAATAAATGTAATGAACTTTCTGGAGGGCTCTGGAATCTGAATAATCAATAAGCTGTAATTTTAAAAAAGCGGCATGCTTGTGCCGCTTTTTTTTATTCTTTTCTTACCTGATAAAAAATAAATAAAAAAGGACTTGGTGTATAAAAAAAGAATTAACAATATTAAAATGTAATAAATATTATACCATTGAAGAGTATAATTTCTGCAAAAAAGGAGTATAAATAATGAACAACACTATCTTCAAGTTCGACTCGCCTAAAAATGAACCGATTTATGATTATTCTCTGAAGG
>CALARM010001148.1 GCA_937888925.1 uncultured Synergistia bacterium
TTTACATTAACACTTGATTAATATGAAATTACCTGTTATAATAAACAACACAAATCGGGGTGTAGCTCAGTTTGGTTTAGAGCACTAGCATGGGGGGCTAGGGGTCGCCAGTTCAACTCTGGCCACTCCGACCAGAAAAAATCTCTCTCAAAGCAGAGAGATTTTTTGCATAGAGGGGGAAATGTTATGAGTAAACTGGCAATAGCTCTTGTAAGCGGAGGTATGGATAGCTGTGTTACTGCAGCAATAGCCGGGCAGGATTATGAACTGGCTATGTTGCATGTAAATTACGGGCAAAAGACTGAACTGAGAGAGCTCAAGGCTTTTCATGATATTGCAGATTTTTATGATGTAGAAAAAAGACTTATAGTTAATATAGATTATTTGAAGCATATCGGTGGTTCGAGTCTTACAGATGATACTATGGAAATTTCCACTTCCGGCCTTAGTAACGAAATCCCTTCTTCCTATGTGCCGTTCAGAAATACCCATATAATAGCCATGGCTGTTTCATGGGCTGAAGTGATAGGAGCAGAAAAGATTTTTATAGGGGCAGTAGAGGAAGACTCGTCAGGTTATCCTGATTGTACAAAATCCTATTATGAGGCTTATAATAAACTTATAGAAGTGGGAACAAAGCCGTCCACTCATATAGAAATCATCACTCCTGTAATAGATATGAAGAAAAGTGAGATTGTAAGAAAAGGTATGGAACTTTGTGCGCCGTTACATCTTACCTGGTCCTGTTACGGACACAGTGAGCTTGCATGCGGAAAATGTGACAGCTGTCTTTTGAGATTAAGAGGTTTCAGAGAGGCAGGAGTTGAAGATCCCATTGGATACGAAAAATGAAAATCGAGCATTTTGCACTCTGGACCGGGCGACTTGAAGAAATGAAGGATTTTTATGTAACGTATTTCGGCTGTATTGCCGGGTCAAAATATACTAATTCTGCTAAAGGATTTTCTTCCTATTTTTTGACCTTTACGTCAGGAGCCAGGCTGGAACTTATGACTACTCGTGGTTTTATAGAAGAAACTCCATGGAAATACGGTCATTTTGCAATCTCTACCGGTTCTGAATACGGAGTCAGGGAACTTACGGAGAGACTTCGTCATAATGGTGTTACTGTGAAGTCAGAGCCCAGGTGGACAGGAGACGGATATTACGAAAGTGTTATCCTTGATCCTGACGGAAATTTTGTCGAATTGACCGTATAATAGAGTTGAGAGTTGAAGGTTATTCAATTCTCAACCTTCAACTCTCAACATCCCGCAGGGCGTTAAGTCCTAAAATTATCCTGACAATTTAACTAATCCTGCTCTAATCCTTTTAATCCCTGTCACTTCTTATTTTGCATCATAGTTTTATAGCTTTCTACAGGGAGAGCGCATCGGAAGCCCCAGTAGTAATTTGCGCTGTCAGGTGTCTGCCAGGAACGAAATGTGTTGCGGAAATAATAGGCCTGGCCTGAATTAAACCATGAACCTCCACGGAGCACTTTAAATTCTCCGTCTTCCGGTCCCCGGGGGTTTTGTTCTATGACTTCACTGTAATAAATATCCAGGTACCAGTCAAGACACCATTCCCATATATTTCCTGCCATATCCATTACACCGTAAGGACTGGCACCTTCAGGGAATATCCACACAGGAAGTGTTCCTATACTTCTGGTCATATTAAGGGAGATGCGGCTATGGGCACTGGTGGTATACCAGAAATCTTTTCCTCTTTCTCCTTTTAATTTCGATTCAATTTTTTCTCTTGCTGTATGTATATTATTACATTTATCTTTATCCCATTCATTACCCCATGGATAGAGAAAATTCTGAGGACCTCTCGCGGTTTTTTCCCATTCTGCTTCTGTTGGAAGCCGTTTCCCTGCCCATCGGCAGTATTCATCTGCATCTTTCCAGGTAATCCCCACTACAGGGTGATTTTCTTTTCCCTCTTCGAAATATTTATCCCACCATGAAGCACTTCCCTGAACTGCCTGCGGCTTATATCCGCTCTGTTCCATAAATAAGAGATACTGTCTGTTTGTTACAGGATATTTATCCATATAAAAGGCTTCGACAAATACATTATGAACAGGTTTTTCAAATTCCCTCGCCATAGTATCATCTTCAGCTGTACCCATGGCAAATTCCCCTTCCGGTATAAGTATCATTTCTGTTCCGTCTACAGGGGATATTATGACAGGAGGTATTTCTATAACTTTCTTCTCATCTTTAATTGCTACTGCTATACGGGTTTCTTTTGTGATTTCTCCTGATGCTACTCTTTCCCTTACGTCTGTTTCTATTTCCAGTATTTTCCTTTTAGACATTTTAAAGGATTTAATTATATTGGAAATTATTTCTCTTCTCTCTTCATCTGTCATATCTTCAAGATATATGGATATGAGGAATTCTCTCAGTTTATCTTCTATTTTTCTTCTTTCTTCGTATTCTTTGAGTTCTTTCCCTTTAAGTAATCCTTTGTGGAACATAAGCAGTTCCAGTTGATCGAGAAATTCTTCTCCATCCTGATATCGTTTGGAAAAATCCCTTTCGAGGCAGTTTAATATGAGATTTTCCATATCGTCCGATATTTGAGGACATAGTTCTCTCAGTGACCTGAAAGGGGAGAATAATATGGCTCCTCCGATACCTGCGACAGTTTTAGTCGGAAAATCATAGGGCATTTCTCCTGTTAACATTTCAAAGAGTATAACGCCGAGAGAATATATATCAGAGTAAAAATTTATTTCTGTCTCTGTGCCGAAATGTTCAGGTGCAAAATAATATGCAGTTTTTACAGGGAAACCGGGCAGAAAATCAATTTCTGCATCAAAAGCCTTCATTATTCCGAAATCAGAGATTTTAATTTCTTCATTTTTATGAATGAGGATATTTTCCGGTTTTAAATTTCTGTGAACAATTCCTTCATTATGAATTTCTATGAGTCCTTTACATATCTGTCTTGCAATCCTGAGCACTTCTTCAGGTGAAAATTTCTTCTTTTTATTCAGGTAAGCTCTCAGGGTTTCATGTTCGATAAATTCGTTTACAATAAAGGTTTCATCGGGAAATATGCCTATAGCAGTCATTTTTACTACATTTTCATGTTTGACTTTTGCTGCTTTTGTGGCTTCTTTTTCAAGTCCTTTTATCCATTTTTTATCTGCGCTGAGGAAAGAAGGAAGTATCTTTACAGCTCTCATTACACCTCTGTCATACTGAAGGGCTTTGAAAATCTGTCCCATACCACCTGTACCTATAAGATTGAGCAATCGATAATTTTTCAGTATTTTCATGTCAGAAGAAGGTTTTGGAAGGGGATCGATTTTTGCCAGCAATTTCTTCTTTAATCGCCCTCCTTTACTGAATAAATCATCGATCTGTCTTGTATGTTTCAATCCTATGGCATGTTCTACAGAATAAAATATATAATTTATCTGTTCTCC
>CALARM010001149.1 GCA_937888925.1 uncultured Synergistia bacterium
CCCGTAACCCAAAACCTATCACTCACTTTTCACTTTTCACTTTTCATTAAAGTACTGTTCTTTACAGGCTATACCGAGAGTTTCAAGTTCTTTAAGAACAGGCTCATAAATCTCCGGTATTACAGGTATAAGAACACCGTTAAAATTAAATTTGCCTTCCAGGACAAACCTTGTGGCAATGGCAGCAGGAAGTCCTACAGTTCGCGACATAGAAGAATCTCCGAAAGGTATGCCGAAATCTATAAGAGTTGATGTAATCTTTTCCTTATGCTCCGGATATTCTGCCATAAATTCATGATAGAGGACAAGCATGTCTTTTTCTCCGTCTTCATAGGAGAGTTTTTCAAGCATTTTTGCTACAAGTATATCAAGAGGTGTATTCTGTCCCGGAGGAAGAGGCTCGTCACCGAAAAGTCCCAGCCATTCCAGATTTTTTATAACCTGACAATCTTCTTCTATTCCAAGTTTAACAGCCAGATTACCTTTCAAATTTTCCTTAGATAACTGTACAAGTCTGGCAGTAAAATCTTTAAATGTAAGATCTGAAGATATTTCAACTTTTTCATCACTTAAAAAACCCATATCGGCAATTTTTTTGAGAGTTTTGCACCAGCCGGGATATCTGAAGGTCCCACGAAACATAGTTTTTGTATGTTTCAAACCGTATTTCTCTATATAAGGGAGAGAATTTCTATTTGGATATCCTTCCAATTCTCCCACACCCTCTATATTAAAAGTCTTATAATGATCAAATAAATCTTCACCGGGAATAAAAACTTCTTTCCCATCTTCCAGATATTGTGCCGAATTCTTACCTGCCATCAACACTCCTCTGGGACTCCAGGAAAATTTGTATCCGAAAGGTTTATTGTTTGCGTCAGGTGCAGGAAGTCCTCCGCAGTAAGAACGGAAACTGATAATTTTTCCGCCTTTTTTCTCCACATGATGAATAACCTTCATAGCCGACATATGGTCTATTCCAGGGTCAACTCCAAGTTCGTTTAACAGCATTACATTTGCTTCTTTTGCTCTCTCATGTAATTGAGCCATTTTATCACTTACATAAGAAGTTGTGACCATATGTTTTTTAAATTTCAGACATGCTTCTGCTACCTGCACATGATAGGTATAGGGTAAGAGACTTATAGCAAGGTCAACCTGTGAAACAAGGTCGTCTAATTTTGCTCCGTCACGGGTAATATCAAAGGCAAGAGCTACTCCGTTCGGATGACCTTCTATTAAAGCTTCGGCTTTACTTACTGTGCGGCTGGCAACAAGAAGCTTAAAACCATGATCCAGAAGATACTTTACCAGCGGCCTTGATACAAGACCTGCTCCAAGAACCAGTACTTTTTTCATTTTTTTAATTACCTCCTTTAAAATTAGGTGTTGGGTGTTGGGTTATAGGTTTTGGGTTTTAAGGTTCCCAACCCAACACCCAACACCCAGCACCCATAACCCTTATTCACTATTCACTCTATAAAAATTCCTCAAGATACTTATATTTCGGTGTAAGTTTACCCTGATACACAATCATGGCATTTTTAATGGGAGGAGAAAGATTACAATGGTCAAAATCTACTGAATAGTCTGCCCGGGCGATCTCTGGAATAAACTTCTTGAGTTTCTCTCCAAAATCCCTGGATGCTTCTACAGGAAGGATACCTGGCAGATTATCTATTGCCATTACTGCAATCCCTTTCCCTTCAACACCATCTGAAATATTCTCACTCACAGGATCATAAATATAGATAGATTTATCGGCAACTGTACTTTTAACAGTACATTCAATCGCACCGTTTATATCACAGCTAATATCGCCAATAACCAGCAATTTATGTTCACCATGAGTTTTAAGATAATGTCTTGTAACAAGTGCAGGGTATTTATTATCCCAGTATATACAGTTTATCAACATTGTAAGGTGTGGTATATAACGTTCAAAAACAGACTCATATTGTTCAGGATAATTATAATAATCGGAAAGGTCAAATGTTCCGGTTTTCGGTTTTACCATATGCTCTTCTTTAAATACAACCTTATAGAGATGATCTTTAGAATCAAGTTTTTTCGAAAATAATTCTTCCGGACTTATATCTATAAAAGGAAGTAAGTCGAATATCTCCTGAGCACCTCGAGAAACATTCCCGTATCCTGCAAAACCGCATGTAAGTGGGCATATTTCTTCAGGAATCCCTTCTTTTTTAATCTTAAGAGCAATATCCTTAACTGCAGATTTAAGTTTAGCAAGATGTCCATATTTGTAACACTGGTTTAATTCAGAAAAAGGATTTTTAATGCCTTTAACTGACAATCTCTTCCCAAGAGCATAAAGACTTTCAAACATACCTGCATAACCTGCTTCCTTACCAAAAAACAGCAGACGTCTGGAATGTTCATCTACAATCCTTTCATAGTCTATCAACTGGCACGACTTATCCATGATCTGCCTGAGCATAGGCATATTATAACTCTGCCCTTTTACTGTATGAGAAAAAAACAAATAGGTTTTGCCATGAACAAAAAAATTCAGAGGAATTTCTTTTATGGCAATAATTATCGAACATGGAGAAAGATCTTCCTGTACTTTTATCCCTGCCTGTTCGAATTCACTATCACTGAAAGCTCTTATCTCTGAGGGCTGAACGATAAACCCGATAGAACTATCCATAGAAAGCTCTCTGAGCTGGTCAGGCGTGAGAGCAATCCTTTTTTCCCAG
>CALARM010001150.1 GCA_937888925.1 uncultured Synergistia bacterium
AAAACTGTTACAATGTCAAGAGGTAAAGCCCTTCAAAAAGGTGTAAGGGTCAAACTTCCTGAAGGAATTACATGGGATATGCTTTCTAAAATGACTCCTGAAGAAATAAAGGAAAAAGGAATATTTCCCGCAGGTTTCTATCCCCTGCCCCATCCGAATCATAAAGAAGGGGGCATGTTATTCCCTCAATATCATATTAATGAAATGAAAAAACAGGATGGCCGTGATCTTACAAGATTTGACCTGGATTTTGACATTCCCGATCAATTTATGCCTGAATTTCCTCCTGCTATATATCTTACCACAAGACCTGATTTAGGCGATGTATCACAGGGACAGGTTATAACACTGGATAATTACTTCAAATTATTCAACGGAACTCTCAATCCGAAACAGCTTGAAGGTCTCAGACTGCTTGTAAGCCCTTTCCCACAGCAACAGTTCAATGCAACAGAAGACAGAAGATCGGAAAAACCCAGTTTCGGAGTAACATGTTTTGACTGTCATGTAAACGGCCATACAAACGGCACAACCCATCTGGTCGGAGACATTCGTCCCCAGGAATTCCGCCACAGACTGGACACTCCCACACTGAGAGGCCTCAATATTCAGCAGCTTTTAGGTTCTCAGAGAGGCCTGAAAACTGTGGAAGATTTCGTGGAATTTGAACAGAGAGCAGCCTACTTTGACGGAGATCCGGTAATAGCAACAAAAAAAGGACTTAATATACTGGACAGGGGCCATCAGGTTCATAATATGGCAGAATTTATAGAACTCATGGATTTTCCGCCTGCACCGAAACTTAATATTTTAGGTAAACTTGACCCTAAAAAAGCTACAGAATCGGAATTAAAAGGTCAGGAAATCTTTTACGGAAAAGGCCAGTGTTCAATATGTCATCCCGGCCCGTATTATACGGATAATCTGATGCATAATCTGAAAGCAGAACGTTTCTATAAACCCGTTATGATTAACGGCAGATATGCTTCATCGGACGGCCCTATAAAAACCTTTCCTCTCAGAGGTATTAAAGATTCCCCGCCCTATCTTCATGACGGCAGACTCCTTACCATTGAAGATACAGTGGAATTCTTCAACCTGATTCTTGAAACAAAATTGACTGAAGAGGAAAAAACCGACCTGGCAGCCTTTATGAAGGCACTTTAAGTTATGCCATCTGACGCGTAGCCTGTAATGTTACGCGTCAGAAAAAGTCACAATTCAATAATTTTCACCTTACCTCCACAGTGAATATATTTATTAATCCTTGGACGAAGAGCTATCAAAAAAAGACCAATCATACCTATATATATATTTCTCATCCATAAATACTTTACCCTTTCAGGATGTCTCCAGGGCTGTTCAGTAACTTCAAGTAAGAGGGACATTTTCACATAATCATCCCTTCTTTTTACCTGCAAATCGTCACTGTCGGACTGTTTCTGTGAATTCGGATCACCAATATTATTAATATCCTGACAGAAACAGACAGCAGAGAAAAAAATAATTATCAAACATATAAATGTGCATATCTTCATTATTGTCCTCCTGATAATTTATAATTTTAAATAAACATAAGGATTTTCCGGCTGAGTTACCTTCTTTATAGATGTCACTTTAATAAAAGGCACTGCCGAGTTTTTATAGGTTCCGGCCTTCAATACGCCTTCTACAAGTATCCAATCATTTACGGAAAAATTCCTGGCTTCATGAGATTCACAGATAAAGCTGAACATAATAGAATCTGCAAGGCAGCACCATATGCCAATCCTTCCGAGACCTATCTGATTCTCGCCGAAATCATTCATTTTAAATACAAAACCCTTTATTTCAATTTTTTCTCCGTCATAAGATTTTATATTATCAAGTAATTCTTCCGAAAGGTTAAAATAATCACTTTCATTGAATACAATAGTGCCGTTTATTTTACACCTTTCAACAAGCTGTCTGTTACCCTTACCTGCACCGCCGAAAAAACCTGATGCCATGCCCCTGTTTGATGCAACACCTGAACCCAGGGAGGTCACCCCAAAAAATGTCGCAAGTATAAGAGGAATAAAAAATATTATTATTTTCGGATTAAACCTGGAAACTGCTTTGCCTTTCCCCATACTTAAAGCCTGATAAATAAACATAATACTGATAAATATAAGTGTAAAAACAGTAAAAGGATACATTCTCGGATGAACAAGTTTGCCTATTGTTTCACCTATAAAAAGATTCAATATACCGAGTATGACAAGTGAAAGTACAATTAGCCGGGAAAACTCTTTATCTATAACAGTCAATCATATCACCTCTTAAATAAAAAATTAATTATGAGAGCAGCAATAAAATTAAGACTGATTATTAATAACATTAATTTTACAACCACTCTTTTTCTTAATGCTCCCAGAAGCATAAAGGTAATTCTTAAATCCATCATGGGGCCGAAGAGCATAAAAGCCATAACCGATCCTAAAGGAAACTGCCTGGCAAAGCTCTTTGCAATAAAAGCATTTGCCTCTGAACAGAGGCACAGAAGATAAGAGGCAGCCATCATCAAAACTATGGACAAAATCTCACCTGAAGCCATATCGGAAAGGATTTGTTTCGGGAAAAATGTCTGCACAGCAGCAGCACAGAAAGCACCTGTAAGAAAATAAAAACCTATATAAAAAAAATCATCGATTGTGGCTTCCATAAGTTTGCCGATTTTTTTCCATAAAGAAATAATTTTTTCAGGCTCATGGCTTACAGAGCAATTTTCCTCTTTACCTTCAATATAAAGCTCTTTACCTCTTTCTTTAAAGATAAATACAGACAGAATACCTGCTGCTAAGGATATAAGAAAACCTGTTAATATTCTTATAAGTATTATTTTTATATTATATGAGAAAGCTATAGAGGTAGAAAAAATAGTCAGAAGATTTATCTGTGGCACTGCAACCATAAAAGTAACTACTGCATAGAAAGGAACACCTTTAACTATAAGCCTCCTTGCTACAGGAACAGTGGTACATTCACATACAGGTAAAACCAGACCTGTAAATGACGCAAGAATCATTGATATATATCCTCTGCGGCTTAATATTCTGCATATAAACTGTTCGGAAACAAAAACCTCTATAATTCCGGAAGCAAGAGAACCGAGTAAAATAAAAGGAAGAGCTTCCAATATTATACTGATTAATATAACAGTAAAATTAGATACAAATTCCAAATAAAGTCACTTCTTTCGTGATGCGTGACGCGTGACGCGTGACGCGTGAATTATGTAAGGATTATATGAGAATCTTAATGTGTAACGAAAGGAACAGATTCTCATACGCCGTTGTGAACAATGCCTGTTATTATAAAATACATGTAAAGCAACATATTACCCATAATGTAATATTATGAACAATACTGACTTACTGTATCTGGCTATAAGAAATGACTTCAGGAGGTGCTCTTATGGAGTTAAAACCGGTGGGGAGAAAACAATAAAAATAACTGTATCTGTAAATTACCGATAAAAGAACTGTAAAAAAGAAATATACAGAGAAAATAAAAACACTAAGACCGGAGAAATACTGTTCCCACTGGCAGAAAATACAGCCATGGCCGTCTGTATCATAATGAATATGAAAATGAATATGAAGAGGAATTACTAGAAATAATATTAATACTGCAAAGGCAATTATTTTCTTCTGCATAAAAATCCCGGAATGTTCATTTATAGATAAAATATAATTTATATAATATAATTTGCTCATACCACAGAAGTTCCTCTTTTTTAAAGAATTTTTTCCATAAAACTTGACAAATATTTTTTAACTGTTATAATTAGAAAAAATAATGAGACCAGGTATCAGAATTATGTTAAATGCAGAAAAAAAATACGACGCTTATTTAAAATCTAAAAATCAGAGATTTACAACGGCAAGAAAGACTATATTTGATTATCTTTTCAGCACCCACAGTCATTTAAAACTTGAAGATATAAGAAAAGAAGCAGAGAAAAATAATATCTCAAGAGCTACTTTATTCAGAATACTCAATCAGATGATAGACGCAGAACTGATACAGAAATTCTTTGACGATAAAGGACAGGTCTATTATGAACATATTTACGAACATACTCCTCACCACCATCTAATCTGCACGAAATGCAACAAAATTACCGAATTTGAAGATCCTGATTTACATAAATTCCTGGAAGATATCTGTAAAAAAAATAACTTTATCCATCAGAACCATATAGTAGAAGTAATGGGGGTGTGTGACAGTAAATGTTGAAAATAAAAATTACTCTTCTCCTTTTATTATTACTGATTATCATTCCGTTGCATGCACCTTTTCATAAACATGGAGGATTTACAGACGAAAATAAATGCCCCTTCTGCCAGTGGGAAAATGCTTTTTCTTCCCTGGCTATGTTCATATTTACAATTTTCTTCTCCCATAAAATTTTGAAAATTTTAAATATTACTTTTATTTTTAATAAACTGTCTCCAGAGAAAATACTCTCATCCACAAGAGCTCCTCCTCTGTCCTTTATATAAACCACAATTAATGATCTCACAGTTAGAAAAATTATTTATAATTTATCTATAACAGCTTTTTTTATAATTAATTACACACTGGATTCTGCTGGAAGTAAAAATAAATTTAAGGAGTAAGTAAAAATCATGAAAACATTAACAGATTTAAAAAAACGCGAAAAAGGTATAGTGAAAGAAATAATATGTAATAATCATGTACATATACACAGAAGATTACTCGATATGGGTCTAACTCCCGGCACTGCGGTAGAGATGATAAAAGAAGCTCCTCTCGGCGATCCTCTGGAATTTAAATTAAAGAATTATCT
>CALARM010001151.1 GCA_937888925.1 uncultured Synergistia bacterium
CGCTTTCTCCGAAGAGTTCCACATTATCTCCCATAGAACTATCGCTTTCTCCGAACAGTTCCACATTATCTCCAATAGAACTATCGCTTTCTCCGAAGAGTTCCACATTATCTCCAATAGAACTATCGCTTTCTCCGAAGAGTTCTACATTATCTGCCTGATGTGCTAGTTCTATTTTTTTATCAGGTAAAGATCTGTCTGTCCTGACAGGAGTATTTTTCTGAAGAGGTCTGGATTTAACCGATAGTTTAGAAGGAATGTTTTTATAGCTGACTTTTGACATCTCCGGTTTAGAATGGCTGACTTTTGACAGATGAATTTTTCTTTCACTATCCATTGTATATCTGACTTCCAGATCCTTAAGAAAATCCTTCCTGCCTGAAGTTGATGGCGATTCAAGTTTTTTCGCCTGAGTCACCAGCCCATCCAGTTCTTTCAGAATATTATTTATTACAGATGAAACTCTGCTGTGGACATTTATTTCTTTAACAGTTTTCTCTATATGAAAGGAGAGGTCTTTACTGGATGTATTCAAATGAGTCATAAGGACGATAATATTCTCATTCATTTTTCTGAGTGAATTTACAAGTGCTTTAAGTTCCCGAACCATATTATCTATATCATTATATTCTTTATTAACTTCAAATGTATTTTTAGATAAATGCTCACTTGCTTCAGATATATTATTTAAAAAATCAAGGACAGAAACTGTCTGACTTCTGGAATCCAGAGATAATTGTTGAATGGCCTCTGCAATAGCTCCCATAGCTGCTCCGCTTTCACCTATATGGGTTGCCTTAATTCTGGCATTAAGAGCAATAAGTTCAATTTCTTTGCCTGTCTGTTCTATATCACCTGCAAAACTGCACATTTGTTTTACTTTTGCAGCACCTGAACTCATAGAATTCGAAACATTACGATGTGTATCTTCACTCTTCAGCAGAGAAGATATAACAGAATTCAGGCCTTTTTCAATATCACCCAGAAAAGAAGAACCTGTTCTGTCAATATCACCGACAGTGCTTTTTATTTCTTCAGACATAGCAGTAATATGCTTATCAATGTCCTGCAGATTTTCCTTAATTCTGTTTACTGCCTCAACAAATTCCTTAAGAGAATATGCAAGCTGTGCTCTTTGAAGTTCACATATATATCTTATCCTGCCTGTAAACTCTTCCCCGCTTCTGCCTCTGTTCTGGATTTCTTCTTTAATCCATTTACGGGCATCGTTAAGAGCAGACACTACATGTTCTATCTGCTGTCTTGTAATATCATGAAACTGAATGGACATAACCACTTCTCCTATATTAGTGCAAATATTTTGTGATTGTAATAAAATATTATTTGCAGCAGAGGAGGAATTAATATTCATATCCTGAAGTGATGACAGGCTGGTTCTGACATTGTTAAGAATATTAATTATTTGTTTATGCTGTTCTGTTTCTAACATTACAACACCTGACATAGTCTCTCCTATTATATCACTCATAACTTTCGACTGTTCTGTAATATCGCTTGATTTAGTTGCAATACGGGCAGCCAGTTTTTTTATATCATCTGCCAGTGTATTAAATCCCGCATCACTTCTTCCAAGTCTGGCACTTTCAATTCTTGTGGAAATAGCCATCATCTTCAGGACTTTAACAATTTTTTTAAATCCTTCCATAGGTTTACAGATACTATCAAGCATATGTTTGATATGTTCAAGATTCTTTGAACTCTTCTGTAAATCAATATCTGAGTCCTTCAGATATCTCTCCATACTATCGCTCAGATTTCCAAGACCTTCTATAGAATTTATCATTTCCTGACCTGCTATTAAATTAACAGCAGATGAACATTCTCCCGACATCTTATCTGCCATAGAGCTTAATTCCATCAATTTTGAGCCTATAGAAAGAAATTCATTTTCCGTAGATTTATTAACAGAATCTATGTCAGAAGAATATTTTTCAAGGAGTTCCATCCAGGTTTTGTAATTTTTTTCTAAATTTTCTGATAACATAGTATTTTCCCTGATCCTTATGTATTTCTTTCGTGACGCATTACACGTGACGGGAAGATTGAACTCATAAACTATAAATACACACCGGGTTATGTGCTTATAGAATTATATCGGCATAATAAAATATATATTTAGTATATTAAATATTATAACAGAAAAAATTATAAAAATTAATAGGCAAATATGAAAATAGTGAGAAGGGAGAGGGGAGATATAGGAGAAATATTGTGAAGGGTGAAGAGGAAATAGGTTCTTATTACCGTAGCAGGTAAAAGGGTACCCATAAAAAGCTTCTGCCTGGCAGGCTCTGGAGAAGAAAAATTAGTTTTTTATATAGTATTAAAAATTAAAAAAGGGTTAATTTATTGTCTGTAAAACAAATGATATAAGGCAAATTATTTTTCTTCGTAAGAGCCTGTCAGGCAGAAGCTGATAACATGGTTACTAATTTACCCGGTGCGGTATCCAGTTGTGACCTCCCCGTCATGGCACTTATATGGAGAATCATAGATATGAATATCGTTCTTACAGGGTTTATGGGCAGCGGCAAAAGTACGTGCGGTAAAATGCTGGCAGATATAACAGGAATGAATTTTATTGATATCGATACATTGATAGAAAAAAAAACAGGTGTCACAATAAGCGAAATATTTACACATTACGGAGAAAAAAGATTTAGAGAACTGGAAAGCAATGTTATTGAAGAAGTCAGCAACATGGACGGTTGCGTTATTGCCACAGGAGGCGGGGCAGTAATGTCTTCACGAAATATGGATAATCTCAGAAAAAACGGAAAAATAATTTATCTCCATATATCTTATGATAAAGCAATGGAAAGAACAAAAAAAAATATTGAAACAAGGCCTCTTATCCATAAAGGAAAAGGTATAAAAAAAATATATAATGACAGACAGGAATTATACAAAAAAAACGATTTTGAAATC
>CALARM010001152.1 GCA_937888925.1 uncultured Synergistia bacterium
GGACCTGTAGACAGCGGAGTTATCAGTGAAGATATTAAAGTAAATCGGGGAGGAGTTTTTGAATATAAAGTGAAAACAGGTAATCAGTTACCCGGAAGTGAATATACTGTTACTGTTATGGCCAGAGATGCCCAGGGAAATAAATCTACACCCGGTATTGTAAAAGTTTTTCAGAAATAGGAGGTGAAGAGTGGCCGGTATTGTTCCATACCGGACACTACTAATGAAAAGTTACAGAAAAGAATTATGGTTTGAAGCAAAGAACAGAAGGGAATTAATCAACATTACTCCGCAGTTGGAAGAATGTTTAAAAGAAAGCGGTATTAAAGAAGGATTGCTTCTCTGTAATGCCATGCATATTACTGCCAGTGTGTTTATAAATGATGATGAACCGGGCCTACATCATGATTTCGAAGTATGGCTTGAGAAGCTGGCTCCGGAGAAACCTTACTCACAATACCGCCATAACGGATATGAAGATAATGCCGATGCCCATCTCAAAAGGAGTGTAATGGGAAGAGAAGTCGTTCTTGCCGTAACTGATGGTAAACTGGATTTTGGTCCATGGGAACAGGTTTTTTACGGAGAATTTGACGGTAAAAGAAAAAAAAGAGTCCTTGTGAAAATCATCGGCGAGTAATGTTGTATGAGATGCGTGAAGGGTGAAGAGTGAAAGGTGAAGAGTGGATTAGATTTTCATTCTTCTTTGTAACCACCCGGTCATGGCAGTTTATATGTGACTGATAGTAGATCACGCGTCACGCGTTACGCGTTACGTATCACGATATAAAGGAAGGAGTATTTATTATGGATAAAAGCCTGAAGGCAATAAAAAATTCATTGCCGCCACTAAAACTTCTGGAAGAGAAGAAAGAAGATGCTGAAATTAAGGGGGATTCTTTTTATAATCCTTCTCTTTATGATATTGAAGAAGAATATAACAGATATACACAGATGATCCAGAAGGGAGAAATTAATAAAAATGTTTTCTTTAGAATTGGCAGGATAAATCATTTCCGGGGGAAATTCGACGAAGCTTATAAATATTATAATAAAGCTCTTGAACTGGATGGTAATGACGGTGAAGTCCATTATAACCTGGGGAATATTTATTTAAAAGATGGTAAACTCATGGAAGCGAGAGAAGAATTTTTAAAATCAATCGAAATGAACCGCAGAGATGTCTATGCTCTTAATGCCCTGGGTAAAGTCTGTCTTAAAGCTAAAGAATTTTCCGAAGCGGAAAAATATCATAGAATGGCTTTAGGGGTTAATCCTGAAGATGTATATGCCCTGAGAGGACTGGGAGATATATCACTCATAAAAGGCAGGGTATGGTATGAAATCAACGAAAAAACCATAGAAGATGTAAAAGAGAAGATTAGAGATGATAAATTTAAAATAGTGGAATCTTTAAAAAACAGCATGTTTTCTAAAGAAGAACTGACAAATATACTGGTAAATTTGAATTTTAAAGAAGAGGAAATCAAAAGTGTTGAAAACTGTTCAAGGAAAAATTATATAGAAGCCCTTTCTTATTATTACAGGGCTCTTGAGATAAATCCATATGAGAAAATTACTCTTCATAATATCGGTCTTGTCCATTTTCTGTCAGGACAGATTGAAAAATCAGAACAGCATTACAGAGAATGTTTACAGAATGTTAAAGATTTTCCCGGTTTTTATTTCGGTATGGCTCTCTGTTATTGCAGAAAAAATAAAAAAAGTGAAGCCTTTAAAAATTACAGTACAGGTCTGAGTATTGCCCAGGATAGTCCCGAGTATATTTTTTTTGGCGGTACTTATTATGAAATTTCAGATCTGGCAGTTCCTGAACTGGAAGAAGAGATAAATAAATTAAGAGAAGATTTTGCCAGAGAAGAAAAACAGAAACCTTTATTACTCCTTCCGAAGGGGGATACGGGGAAAAAACAAAAAGAGCCTGTTATGTCGCCTGTCAGTCCCATAACACTGGAACTTGGCAGAAGTCTCCTTCTGCTGGTAGATCCTAACCAGGGTTCCAAATTGTTAGAGAGAATAAATTCCATAAGAAGACATATAATTTCTGAACTCGGACTGGTATTGCCAGGGGTCAGGTTTAAAGATTCCTATCATATCAATTCGAATGGTTATATAATGAAAATATATGACAGGGAAGTTGCCTACGGGGAAATATTTCTGGATAAACTTCTGGCTGTAGGTCCGGAACATATCATAAATACTCTGGAAGGTTATAAATGTAAAGAACCCGGTTTTGGCATGCCTGCAATCTGGATTGACCTTCAACATATTAAAGAAGCAGAAGAGAAAAAATGTATGATTTTTGAGCCTCTGAGTGTTATTGCCACACATATAACAGAGCTTGTAAGAAAATATGCACCTCATATTCTTGGAAGGCAGGAAGTGGCTCATCTTTTGAAATTTGTTGAGAAAACTCATCCTTCCCTTGTTAAAGAGGTTTATCCCCATATGTTCAGTCTCGGCGAATTGAAAAAGATACTGAAAAATCTTCTCGCTGAAAATATTTCTATAAGAAATTTACCTTCCATTCTGGAAACGCTTGGAGATTATTCTGCCATAACGGAAGATACCGATGAACTTACTCTTTATGTCCGTCAGTCCCTTGCAAGTGCAAAAA
>CALARM010001153.1 GCA_937888925.1 uncultured Synergistia bacterium
CTTACTTACAAAAAACAAACAGCCTCTTTTACAACTCAGGATGAATACAAAATAAGGTTAAGCAGTCAGAAGCCAGAAAGCAGATTTAGCTGATAACTGCTAAAACAAGGAGTTTATGCCAGTAACCTGTATAAAGTGTAAAACAAGTAACAGAGAAAAAGCAAAATTTTGTTCTAAATGCGGAAATCTTATGACTCAGGGACAGACAAATGAAACAAGGGAAAAGATTCTCGGCAACAGATACAGAATAGAAAAATTAATAAAAAGCGGTGGTATGGGTTCCATATACAGAGGCAAACATATAAAACTTGATGAAACCTTTGCCATAAAGGAAATGCTCTTTACCTCTACAGATGAAAAACAAAACCAGTATGCAATGAAACGTTTTTATGAAGAAGCAAAGCTTCTTTCCAGATTAAGACACCCCAATCTGCCTGTGGTAACAGATTATTTTGATGAAGATAATAAATATTACATAGTAATGGATTTTGTAGAAGGAGAAGATCTGGGAGACATATTAAAAAAATACGGTTCTCCCGGCCTTCCGGAAAAACATGTAAAGTTCTGGACAGAAGAAACATTAAAAGTCCTGGATTATCTTCACTCACAGAATCCACCTGTTATATACAGAGATATAAAACCTTCAAATATAATGATAAGAAAAAGCGATAAAAAAGTCATGCTTGTAGATTTTGGTATAGCCAGAACTGTTCAGGGTAATATCTATTCAGGACAGACAGCCATAGGAACATTCGGATATGCCCCTCTGGAACAGTACAGAGGATCTGTTGAACCGAGAAGTGATATATATGCCCTGGGAGCAACGATGCACTGTCTTCTCACAGGCGTGGAACCTGTATCATGTGATTTCAGACCTGTAAGAGAAATAGTGCCGTCACTTTCGGAAGTAATAGAAAAAATAATAATAAAAGCTGTCATGGAAAAACCTGAAGACAGATATTCCTCTGCAAATGACATGCTGCAGGCTATGAAATTCTCACAGGAAGGTCTGAGGCAAATTCCACGTAAAACTCTTTCTCCTGTAATAGAACGAAAGAAAATAATATGTGATTTAAACACAAGAAAACCTTTTAAAGAGCAAATAACAGATGAAAGACTTATAAATGATATAAAAAATATTATAAACAACTGGGGCAATAATGTAAGCTGGTTTTCAAGGGATCTGGGGAAAAAAATAGATATCACTCAAATAGTAAGAGAGAATGGTTTTATAATTTCTATAGAAGTACTCTTTCTGGAAAGACTCCTTGAAGAGGGGATAGAGCCATGCAGTGATGAGGCACAGAAAAACCCTGGATTTCAGGAGCCATCTTATAAATCCCTGGAAGAGTTTCCGATAACAGGGCCTCCGGAAAATTTCACAACAAAACTGGATGAACATTATATTTTCCCGGATTCGAAAGAAGTCGTAAGATGTACGAAATGCGGAGGAGACGGTGATATTACCTGTAAAGACTGCAGAGGAAAAGGAATAACAACAAAAACAAAGAAGATAAACGTTAATTCTCCTCCTTCTCCTGAATCTACGAAATGTAAATATTGCAGAGGAACAGGCAGAGCTACATGTGATTTATGCAACGGATATAAAGAAATTATAAAATATCTCTATTTCAGCACAAAATATTATCCCATGTATTTTTCGGAAATACTCTATAAGGGAAGACTCGATAAAGGATTATTCCAGGAAAGCGATAAATTTCTTATATACGAAGAAGAAATATTTAACAGACAGAAGAGCAGATCTTTTGATGACACAAAGCTTCAGCCCCTTCACAACTCTCTATTTAATGAAGCCTTACATGCCCTTATGGATGAAATAAGCTCCCATCATAAAGATGAGAAAAAAATGCTTAAAATACCTCTTAAAATGAAACTTTCCATAGAAGAAATGGTAATAAGAGAAGTACAATTTAAGGATAAAAAGAAAAATAATAGCCTCTGGATATACGGAACAGAAACGGGAAAAGACAGATTAACAATAGAAAATCGCCCTCTCCTCTGGTCTGCGGAAGATGTAATAGACGGAGTGAGAAATATTCTCACTGGACGCAAATAGGACAGGGGTTTTGGGGGATTTATGGGATTAACAGGATGGGAAAATAAAAGTTGGAAAAAAATTAACATTTTTGTAACAAATCTGTCAGTAAAAATTGTTTACTTTTTTTATTTATCTATTATAATAAATAATAGACAATAAAGAATAAATAAAGATAAAAAGTTGATAAAAAGCAGTAAGGAGTGTTAAATAATGTTAATCAATAACCAGATAAGTAGCAGTAAATTTATAGGAACCTTACCTGGGATAGGGTTACAAAAAAAGGAAATACCCGCAGAAAATATAGAAAAAAATGAAGTATTTATAAAAAGTGATGAAAGAGAAAGTGCTTCATCCTTGCAGGCACCGAGGAAATGGGCATGGTTAAATTATGTTAGCCTGGATGAAAAAGGAGATCCTGACGTAAGAGCCTCTCTTCCAAAAGCTACCGTTTCCTACTACCCCGAGAAACTGGACGGAGGGCCTTCCCGGCCTTATAATCCGTTATCACCCAGAACAGATAAACACTCTGCAGATTCGGCCGGTATGTTGATAGCCTCAGAGGAACTGGACAGAGGACATTCATGGCCTTACAATCCATTATCAACTAAAGAAGCTAATGAAGAACCTAAGAAATGGACTATGATAAACTATATGCCTGAGCCCCCTGAAG
>CALARM010001154.1 GCA_937888925.1 uncultured Synergistia bacterium
ATCACAGCACATCAGGAGTTCTTCACTATGTCCGCACAGATCCAGAATATAAGCCTTATAAGACAGATATCCTATATTGTCCGGATCATCCGCCAGGACACTATCACAACATGTGAGAATTTCATCAAACTTTTCCTGCCTTTCCAGAATAAAAAATTTATAAGATATAACATCTTTATTTTCAGGTTCGATTGCCAGTATTTTATCACAGCACTTTACAACTCTATCCAGATCACCGAGATTTTCCAGAGCATAACACTTATAGTACCAGAAATCCATATTTTTCGGATAAAGTTCCAGCGCTTTTTCAGAACATTCAAGCATTACTTCGTATTTTCCCAGTTGATCCAGGAGAGGATAAATAGAACTACTGATTAAAGAATTCTGATGATCAATTTTAACTATTTTAACAAAATACATTACACATTCTGTATCTTTATCCTGAAATATAAGAGCATGCCACATAGCATCTAAAGCGTCTATATTTTTACCATCAATCTTTAAAGCTTTATCACAGCAGGCAACACTTTCTTTGTATTTCTCCAGGTATGTGAGAGCATTTGCTTTCTTTATCAATACATATATCTGTTTTGCGTCAATCTTTAAGGCTCTGTCATAGCATCTGATAGCTTCCTCATAACTGCCTTTATCAAAAAAAGAATTCCCCTTATCCGCCCATTCTTTAAAGGATTCAGCTTTTACCGGAAGATAAGTGAAGAGCATAATTAAAAACAGACTTGCCATAACCTTTTGAAATCTCATAGATAGTAATTCCTTTCTTTAACTAATATTTATTTTTCACCTCCGTTCTTAGAAATCGTGACGCGTTACGCGAGTATACTAATTGTTCTAACAATTTACCGGAGTTGTTTTTCTTGCAGTTCTTAATAAAAATTCCCTTATTTTCAAATCTATAACCCGACTCTAAAAACATCAATTATTCTTCACACAAATTATAGCCGGCAAGATAGTCTATATTTTCTCTGAAACTTTGTATAAATGACAATCTTGCCGGCTATGATTTTATTTCAAAGAATAAGGATTTATCTTATAATGATAGGAATTATTATTTGTATTTTCTCAGGCTTTTATAAAAGTCCTGCATAAAAAATTATTAAAAAAATATGACCCTTTTCTCTGATGTATCTGGTAATATAGAAATAGACCAGGATTTTCTGGATTTCAGAGATGGCAGGAAAATATTATAATTGGAAACTGTCCTGATGCAGATCTCCAGGCATAAGCCTATAATAAATTGTTTTTATAAAGATTGGAGTGATTTCTATGGAACATATTTTACAGGAACATCACAGACGTATAGCATCTCCTGATGAAAAAAAAGATAGTAAGGGAAATGTTATTTATATACTTCCTCAGGGGACGGTAATTAAAGAAAGATATGAATTGACCTATCTGACTGCCGGTGGTATGGGAATAATATATAAAGCGAGAGATAAAGAAACAGGTCTCGATTGTATTATAAAAGAGATACTTATTACGGGAGAAGAAGAGCTTTATCTGAAATCTATTCTCAGGGAAAAAGATATGCTGTCTAAATTTTATCATCCTGGAATAGTTAATCTGCTTGATTTTTTCCAGCTTACCGGTGGATTTTATCTTGTTCTGGAATTTATAGACGGTTTGCCAGCAGATGAACACATAAAAAGAAATCATAAAGACAGTAAAGTGCCTCTTAATAAAATCCTTTACTGGTCGTTGCAGCTATGCAATATTCTGGAATATATCCATAGTATGTCACCTCCTGTCATATACCGTGATTTAAAACCGGAAAATATTTTAATAGACAGCAGGGAAAAAATAAAACTGATTGATTTCGGTATAGCAAGAACATACAAGGAACAACAGTTAAAAGATACAGAACCGGTCGGTTCGCCGGGGTTTGCTTCCCCTGAACAGTATGGAAGAAGTCAGACTGATGGAAGATCCGATATTTACAGTCTCGGTGTTCTTCTTCATTATTTCCTTACGGGACTTGATCCGAGAGAAAAAGAAAAATCTTTTATCTTTGAGCCGGTAAGAAAGATAAATAAGGATATACCGAAACAGATGGAAAATATTATATCTAAATCTCTTTCTTTAAAACCGGAAGACAGATTTCAACATATAGGTGAAATGAAAAATAGTCTTGAGGAAATAGCAAAAGATTATCCATGGAAGGAAGACACAGAAGGAGAAGAAGTGCCGGAAGAATATGATGAAGAAAAACCGGTAAAAAAATCTCCTGGCTATATATTGAGAACTATTTCTTTTATATGTGCGGACCTTATTATGTTATTACTCATATATTATTTTATAATACCGAAAACAGCAGGAATTGCCGAAGGTATGACCAGTAGTTTAATGCGCATGCAATGGGAAGACGGATGCAGATCTAATATATGTCATATAGCAGATTCTATAGATAAATATAAAAAAGATCATAACGATCTTTATCCGACGGAGTTGAATTCGCTGGAAGGGAAATATATCAACAGAATGCCTGTATGTCCTCATAGCAGAAAAGGTTATTCCTATGATGTATCTGATAAAAGAGATAATTTTACATTATATTGTTCTGTCCCCGGCTGCCATCCTGATTATACTTTAAAAGATAAACTTGCTCTACATAAAAAAGAACGTTATCCTCAATATACGCCTGGTAACGGTCTTGTAACAAACTGGAAAAGTTATACCCACTGGGGAGGAGACATCAAGTCTACTGAAAACACTGAGGAAGAGGTGAAATAAATCATGAAATGGTTATTATCCTTATTGTTCATATATGTATTAACATCACAGGCTTTTGCCTGAACGCCCAATCCGAGTGAGAAGTTTGCTCACTCCTGTCCTTTCATATTTGCCTGGGCAATACTGATGGGTTTTTATTTTATATGGAATTTTTTTACTTTATATCACATAAAGGAAAATTCTTCTCCTTCAGAAGCTGAAATAATAGATTTAAAGCTAAGAAGGCATTTTTCAGGAGCTATTACTATAACGTTATTTACAGTAGGTTTTATAATGATAATACTTATGATCATTTCACTGATTATTATATTTGCTTCTTTAACTTATGGTCTTTCTCTTATTCTATTATTACCTCTCATATTCATTATAATAAAAAAGAGGTCTTTAATAAAATCTCATCCTGTTATGGGATTTATAAAAAAGATCATAAAGTGGATTTCTATAGCTACAGGGATAATCTTATGGATTACCCTGATGACAGATCTTTCTGTATTTGTTGCAGCAACCTTCTTTTTCATAGGTCTGGTATATTTTATAAAAAATTTCATATATCTGTTCAAAATGTCTTCCATGTCCTGGTATTCCCTGAGAGCCAGATATATTGCCATACATGTTATAATTATTATACTCATGGTATGGAGCTATAATATGTGTATTAATTATTTTCCCGGGTAAAAGGAATTTTAAGAAAAAAAATCGAATTAGAACGGAATTTCGGATTCCTGGATTTTCGATATAACCATTTTACAGGAGGTTTTTAATGTGTCAAAAAAAGTAGATGAACTGGTAGAAAAGGGAACGGAGTTATATGATGAAGAAGAATATGATAAAGCAATAACATATTTTGAGAAGGCAATAAATCTGGATGAAGAATGTACAGACGGGTGGAACGGTAAAGGCGACTGTCTTTATGAACAGGAAGAATATGATGAAGCAATAAAATGCTTTAATAAAGCGATAAAAATCGATCCCGAATATCATTATGCATGGAGCAGCAAGGGCTACTGTTATTATGAGCAGGAAGAATATGACGAAGCATTAAAATGCTTTGAAAAGGCAATAAAGATTGATAACGAATACCCTGAAGCCTGGAACGGGAAAGGAGATTGCCTTTCCGAAGAGGAAGAATATGATGAAGCATTAAAATGTTATGAGAAAGCACTGAAACTTGACAGAGAATATATGGAGGCATGGAATGGTAAAGGTGACTGTCTTTATGAGCAGGAAGAATATGATGAAGCATTAAAATGTTATGAGAAAGCAATAAAAATTGACAGCGAAGATTCATATGGATGGCGGGGCAAAGGGAACTGCCTTTACTATCTGGAAAGATATAATGAAGCATTAAAATCCTATGATAAATCAATAGAATGCGAAGAAGATATTGCTGAACCATGGAGTTCTAAAGGTGATTGCCTCTATGAACTGCAAAAATATGAAGAATCAATAAAAGCCTATGATAAGGCAATAAAGCTGAATGAAGAACATGCAGATACATGGAGAGGAAAGGGAAACAGTCTCTATGAACTTGGGAAATATGAAGAAACTATAAAATGTTATGATAAAGCACTTGAAATTGATCCGGACCGGGAAGATATTCGAGAATACAGGCAGGAAGTTCTGGATGAATGTAAAGAAAAAGGTATTTCTATCGGGAAAGGAAAATCAAAGGACCAGGAGATAAAAAAAGAAAAATCAAAGGAACCTGAGGTCAAACAGGAAAGAAAACCTGAAGAAGAACAGGTAAAACAGAAAGAAGAACCTTTATTTAACAAATGTTCCTTCTGCGGAACCCTCAATGAAAAGACTGTTCCAGATTGTAAAAACTGCGGAGGGCCAATGTATTAAATCAGTTTTCAGGTTTTGAGTGGGTTAAGAAAACCTGAAACTCAATACCCTTAACCTTAAAAAAATGAAAATTCCTATGTAATTAAAATATGAATATAGAAAAAGAAATAGTATCTTTAATAGATAAAGACAACTATATAATTGGATTTGCAGACATGACAGGCCTCATATCTGATAGATATAAAGAACATAATTATGCCATTGTTGTCGGTAAAAAAATGGACGACACTATTATTGATGGTCTCATTGACGGCCCTACAATGGAATATTATAACTGTTACGAAGAGGTAAACAGAATTATCTCCGAAATGGCACATAAAATATCACGGAGGTTAACAGAATTAAATATTTCCAGTATAGTAATCGAACCTACTTTAACAGGCAGTGAAATTACCGAAGAAATTCGTAAAACTCTGACATGTGATTTTTCACATAAAATGGCCGGTACAAGGGCAGGTCTCGGCTGGATAGGTAAAACAGATCTCTTTATATCAGAGAGATTTGGCCCGAGGCTGAGACTTGCCACTGTACTTACCGACCATCCTTTACCCTGTTCAAAGTCTCCCGTAAATGAAAGTAAATGCGGTAACTGCAATATCTGTGTTGCTAAATGTCCTGCAAAATCCGCCACAGGTGAATTATGGGATATACACACAGAAAGAGATGTTTTCTTTAATCCGTTCAAGTGTAAAGATACATGTCTCGAACTTTCTCAGAAAAAGATAAATATAAAGAGTCTAATCTGCGGAATCTGTGTATCAGCATGCCCGTACGGAAGAAATTATTTTACTAATGAGACATAGACGACACTTTAAAATCTTTAGATGGTTTGTAATTGAATCTGCTGTTAAGCAGAATAAGAGCAACAGATAAAATTCCTATTATAACAAAAGTAATATGGAATGATTTCAGCCCCAGAACAGGATCTATTACATTTTTTACTTCCTTTATACCGTTTCTGTCAAGCACTGTATCCAGAATTAAAATGCCAAGACTCACTCCGAGACTAAGACAGAACTGCTGTACAGTACTTACAAGGCTCGTAGCCCTGGCATTTTCTGTCGTATTTCCAAGTTCCAGAAAGGGGATTACATTCATCATATTCATATGTATGGAAAAAGCCATTCCATAGATAAAAAGAACAGTACATATAACAAGACGGGGAGTTGTATGGGTAACACAGGTGAAAAAGAAAATTGCCAGAGTCATAATCACAGGATATGCAAGCAGAAGGGTTTTATAGGTAAATTTATTTACCAGACGGCCTATATGAGGCTTAATAAAAACAGAGCCAAGAGCGGCAGAAAAAGAGATCAGACCTGATGCAAGAGGAGAAAGGCCAAACAGATTTTGAAATAAAATACAGAGTATGAGCGGTATAGCTCCTGTTGTTATAAACCCGAGAACCGTGAGAATAATACCATGTCTGAATGTTCCGTAACGAAAAAGATTGAGGTCTATAACAGGATTTACGGCGCGGCGCAGATAAAACATAAGACATGATAAAGAAATAATACCTGCTCCTATCATAAGGGCCAGCATGAGAGAAGTAAAAAAAGGATTTTCACTGTTTTCAACGGCAAAGTTGAGGAGAGCAAGGCCTGTTCCTGCAAGAATAAAGCCTTTCCAGTCAAAAGGCGGTACAGAAGAACTTTTCTGATTGGGAAGAAAAGACCACATTAAAATTGAAGCCATTATGCCTACAGGGACATTGATAAAAAATATCCATGACCAGTGATAATTCGTTACTATAAAACCACCGAGCAAGGGACCGAGCAACGGGCCGAAGGTAATGGGGATAGAAACAAGTCCTGCGGCATCCTGGAGGTTTTCTTTACTGATTGTATTGACAATAATAAGACGACACACAGGTGTCATAAGAGAAGCACCCATACCCTGAAAAATACGGGCAATAACAAGTTCGGTCAGATTGGAAGAAAATCCGCAGAAAAGAGAGCTCACAGTAAATAACAGTGTTGCAGATACGATGGTATTTCTTGTACCGATTTTTTCCGCTATCCATCCGCTGATTGGTAAAAAAATTGCCAGAGAAATCAGATAAACCGTTATGGCGGTTTTCAGGTTCAATACGTCGATAGAAAGGCTCTGCGCTATTTTAGGAACAGCAGTATTCAGTATGGTGGCATCTAAAAGTTCCATAAAGGTTACAGTTGTTACCAGAAAACAGATAAATAAATCTTTTCGTGAAGTTTTATTGTCAGACATAAATATTCCTTTTTTACTTCATAAATTTCTTGTTCTGACCTTTATATATTTCCCTTATTCTGAGAAATACTTTCTCATATAACCCACCTTTAAAATCCAGGAATGTCCAGGGAAAAGACTTATAATGACCTTTTTCATACCACAGGGTCATGTCAGCATAAATACCTTTCCCTATATAA
Source organism: uncultured Synergistia bacterium (assembly GCA_937888925.1). Next base: position 7,002 of record CALARM010001154.1, read on the forward strand.
ATCTTCTGTCCGCCGAATTTTACAGAAGCCAGAACTATTTTGTGATAATCCATATATCCCGGATCAAGGTTTATTCTCCTCTTTCCGTTATTTTGAGAAAGTTTTTTTTCCAGAAGATTTGCAGTTAATTTAATATCAGCTATGGTATCAGGTAAAATAAGTTTTTCAAAGGAATAAAATATTCTGGAAATATCCGGGCCCATTTCATGTTTATAATAATCTGTAAGATTAAATGGGAACAACGGGCTTATATAATCAATTTTACCATAAAGTTCTTCAAGCTCTTTTTCTGCTTCTCCGAGGGATTTCCCGGAAGAGAATAAAACACCGAAAAATAGTTTTACAGGTGTGATATAAGAAATTTCTGCCATATTAACCCTTTCCTTCAAATTTTACCCAGTATTTTCAGGGCTTTTCCTATTATTTCCCCGGACATACCAAGTCCGGAAGTAATTTCCAGCATTTCTCTGCCGGCTATATGTTTTTTTATTCTATTACTGCATGTACTGTATTGAACATAATTATCTCTTATATAAATATGTTCACCTTTAGAGGCTTTTGTTATTACGAGATAATTCATCATTTCAAATTCAAAAGACTTTCTCCATGCTTCAAAAAATATATCTTTTTTTACCTTTTCATTTTTCAGTCTGTAACGAAATTTTTTTGTTCCGTCCTTATTCAATGAATATACATCAAAGAAGGTGCCTTTAAAAACCGGTTCAATCAGAATATCTGAGAAACCTGTATTGTATGTTACGGCTATTTCTCTGGACAGGAGTAAAGGAGTAAATATAAGATACCCGGGGTCTGCCAGATAAATATCATCTTTAAAATTAACAATTATAGCAGTATGGGTATTTTCTCCGTAAGTTCTGTCTGCAAGTATCAAATCGGACTGAAATCCGCATGTATCCAGGAGTGATTTAAAGAGATTGACAAGAGAAAAACATGTGCCTCCTGTGCCGGATTTGAGATAATCAGTTACCACTTCTGCCGGAAGACGAAAATCTTCATAAAAGTCGGGATTACTGTCACTCTTTATTATCTTTGTCGCATTTTCATAGGGAATAAATGAAAATTTATGCAACAGATTACCCAGAAGAGATATATCAGGCTCTTTTTGGGGAATATTAAAATGGTGAAGGAGCAATTCTGCTCCTTTTAAATCATCGCCAGTCATCATCAATAAGCCAGTATTCTCTGTTATTTTTGCTCTGTTTCAGGGGCAAA
>CALARM010001155.1 GCA_937888925.1 uncultured Synergistia bacterium
CAGATGTAACGACAGCACCCTGTGTTGCCTTATAAATAGGTTCTGCTGCAGGAAGTTTTTTTTCAAGTTCCTCATCGGAAAGTTTGTTGTAGGCTTCTTTAACTCCGTATGCTGTCTGAATAAGGCCCAGTCCCACACCTATAGCCAGACCGGGAGCCCCTGCAAGGGTTCCTTTCATAAGATATTTAAAAGCTGTAATTGCAGCACCTATACTTCCTATTCCAACAGCACTTTTTGTAATTTCACAGATTTTATACCAGCATTTATCAAGAAAATCTATGTCTTCATGGCTCGCACCACGGGATTTGAGAAAATCATAAAGTCGTTTGTCTTTTGCAAGATCCTGTATAAAGGTAAGCCATTCCGTCTCTTTTGCAAGTTTCAATTCGGGATATACATTATCAAGGATATGCCTTGATACGGAAAGTTTCTTTACCGGCGCATAAATACCTATACCTTTTGCTTTATCCACATCCTGACCTACATAGAAATTGACTTTTACCATTTCCTCCAGAGATTTATCCAGTTTTCTGGCTTTTCCTGCCAGCAAAGGATTTGTTTGTTCCGTAGATTTTATTACGTATTGCGCAAAATCCCTGAGATCTACAAAGTCCTTCTTGCCTTTTGCCTGGAACTGTTGACTTAACTTTACCAGTTTCCTGAGAAATTTTTTATCAGGGTAATCTTTCAGTGCTGAAGAGAATTCCGACAGCATTTTATTTACTTCTTCGGTTTTACTCAGATCCAGAAGAGACAGGGTCGGAGTTGCAATGGAGGATATCTTCTGGTTCCCGCTTTCATAGATAAAAGCTTTACCTGCTTCTTCAGGTGTAATATGGCCTTTTTCTTTTATTCCCTGTTTTACCGTGTCGAGACTTTTCTTAAAAGGTATTTTGGTGCCTTTAAGCCTTCCTTCTGAAGCTACAAGATAATGGACGGAATCAGATATTTCAGAAGCAACCTCCATAGATGCCGAATTTCCGCCTTCCAGAACCATAAGTTCTATCTGTTTATCTGTTTCTTTCTCCACTTCTCTCAGTGCTTCTCCGAATTCAGGGATAGTAAGCTTTTCATCTTTATATTTCATAATGCCGTCTACATTTTCACCTGAAGAAGATACTATAACGGCATAATGTTTTGCAGGGTAATTTTTCATACCCCATTTCAGGAAATCTTTAAGGCTTTCAGGGGCAGTTTCATCTCTGGCAGACATTTCATCTATAACTGGTGATTTAATAGTTTTCGTATGAAATGGCATGAACAGGTGGGCGACCTGATTTGTTTTTCTGTGTTTATTTTTTGTTACATAATATCTCTTTGTGCCTTCCCAGTCTCCTGTCAGTCTATCGATAAAATGTCTGTCTCTTGTTACTTCTGCAACTATGTTTATATCTTCATCTGAACCGGTTCTTTCCAGATCGCTTAATTTATAAAAGGCAAGTTTGTCATTCTTTCCTCTTGCATTCAGATATACAAGAAATGTCCATTCCTTTTCCTGCGGTTCCGAAGAGGTAAAACTATCTTTATCTCCCTCAGTTTCAGGAGGTTTTTTATATTCGGAAGATTTTGTATATATATAAGGTGTATTTTTTATTTCCATTATTTCACTTTTCACTTTTCACGACTATGGGACTATTCAAAAATAACCTGTTAATATCAAAACGGTCATTATCCTCGCGTCACTCTTCACGCGTCACGACTATATCGCTCCCGCACCTTCAATAATACCCTTTATTGTAGGAGATATATAATGTTTCGGTTTAGCACCTGACATGTTCTGTATTTCTGCCAGTTTTTCCCTGAAACTTTTCATATCCACGTCTTCTGCTTTAAGATCTTTTATGTTACTGAGTATGTTGTAGATTGCTCTTGCTACAGGTATAGCACCGGCAACAATACCTGCCGGTGTTGTAAAGGTTGCCCCTGCTCCCAGTATTATTCCCATGGTTACTGCAACTACGGCAATGCCTCTCATGCTGTCAAGAGTGTTGTCTACTACTTTTTCTTTTTTATTGATCAACTTATCATCATTTAAGGCCGAAAAAACTTTATAAGCTCCCGTAATAGCATGGTATGCTCCTCCCATTGCTCCGATACCCTGTACAATTTGCTTGCCCATAGTACCGAGAATCTTTGCAGGTAAAGACATAGTGGATGTAATTGCAACACCTTCCATTGTATAGAAGAGAGGGTCTAAAATCTGTTTCCTGTCTTTTATTTCTTCATTTGTAGCATATAAATAGGTATTTTTTATTCCGTAAGAAATTTCAGTCCCGCCAAGGCTGAGAGCTACTGCTGTCCCTACAGGGCCTGCCAGCTGTCCGTTTACCACATTATCAAGACATGTCAGAGCAAGTCCTATGCTGCCGATACTTACTCCTGCATTAAAGATCTGTCTTGTAAGGGTGAAAAATTTGTCCAGAACCTTCAGCTCTTTTTCTCCGACTCCTATGGAAGCAAGAAAATTTTTAAAATGATTATCTGTTGCTATTTTATTTATAAAATCATTCCACCCTGTTTCTTTGTTCAATTCCAGTTCAGGATAGATTTTTCTGGAAATTTTCTCCGTTCTTTCATCTCTTGTTGAAGGAGCGAATATGGCAATACCACCTGAATTTTGAAAAATTTCACCTTCGTAGAAATTTCCCAGAACCATTTCCTCCAGTTCTTTATTCAGTTTTTTCGCCAGTTCTGCAAGATGAGGATCTGAAAATTTCATCTCATCTGCAATTACCTTTGTAAAATCCCTGAGATCCAGAAATTCTTTTTTACCTTTACTGTTATAGAACTGCTGACTTTTTTTAACCAGGTTTCTGAGCAGCTTTTTATCGGTATGTTTTTTCAGAGCTTCTGTGAGAGGAGCGAGTATTTTATTGACATTACCTGTTTTATTCAGATCTATGGCAGAGACTGAAGGAGTATCCACAGAAGCATACTTACGTCTTCCGCTTTCATAAATAAATGACAGGGCTGCTTCCTGAGGAGTTATTATGCCTTCTTCTTTTATTCCTTCTTTTATTGTTTTAATAGCTTTCCCGAAAGGTATTTTTGCGCCTTTCAGTTCTCCTTCAGAACCAACCATATAATCTACATGGCCGGAAAGTTCTGTTGCCACTTCCATATTGGCGGAGTTACTTTCATCGAGTAACACAAGGTCTATTTTTTTTCCTGTGGAACCTTCTATGTTTCTGGCTATTTCACCCAGTTCCGGCAGGGTTACTCTGTTGTTCTCATCACCCATTATTCCCTCTATACCTGAACCGTTGGAAGAGATAAGAACACCATAATGTCTGGCAGGATATTTCTCCATACCCCATTTCAAAAATTGTTCGAGAGTCTGATTCTCACCGGGATCCTGAAAATCCATTTTTTCTACTTCCGGAGAAGTTATACCATAGGTATGGCCAGGTAAATAAAGATGGGCCAGTTGCCTTATATTTTTATCTTTTTCTCCCTTTGTAACATAAAATCTCTTTGTGCCCTGCCAGTCTTTTGTTATTCTGTCCATGAAGTGTTTACTTCTGGTTACTTCTGCCACTATATTTACATTTTCGTCGGAACCGGTCTTTTCAAGATCTTTTAATTTATACAGCGCTATTTTATCGTGTTTTTTTGTGGCATCCAGGAATACGAGAAACGTCCATTCCTTCTCAGGTGAAGAAGGAGAAAAGGAATCTCCGCAATCTTTTTCCCCGGTTTCTCCGGGCTTTTTAGAAATTGTATATTCAACTGGTTTATAGTTACATTTATTGATATTCATCAATACTAAGATAACACGTTACCTGAGGCAAGTAAATAGAAGAAAGTTAAAATTTTGTTAACTTTTTGTAATTTAAAAAATTTTCTTTTTGGTTTAATTATATTGACATTTTATTATTTTTTTTCTAATATTACATGTAGATGATGTAAATTGTTGTAGAAAACCTGAAACCCGGAACCTGAAACCCAACCCCCAAAACCTGATTAAAATTTAATATTTAGAGAGAAAGGTGAGTAACAGTGTTTAACGAATTTGTTTTTGTCGGTCCCGCCCTTTCCTGTGTCAATAAGGCAGATGTTCGTCTTGGCAGATCTATACCTGACAGTCTTCGTTATTATATTCATGACCTTCGTGTAACCCTTTCATCTCCCTATTATCTTATGGAATTACAACCGGAAAAGATCTGGGGTGAATATGATCATATGAACAATATGTTTATTCCTCAGAAGAACTCGTGGACAGAAATTGCGGCAAATCAGGGCATAAGTTATGAAATCTTTGAACAACCCAGAATCCTGGGTGTTCATGCCCCTAACCTCAAAATAGATGTTCTGGATATCAGCGGTTTCAAGAAACACTACAGTATAGCAAGTATTATCGAAGTAATGAGATGGGCTAACAGTATTTATGCCGATTATTTTGTATTCCACCTGTGTCAGGTAGACAGATGGATAGATGATAATTACAGAGAATTTGTTTTTATACCGGAAAGTATAAAGGTTTTCAGTGAGTTTGCAAAGGTTTATAAAGAAGAAGGTTTTGCCTTTGTGCCATGTATAGAAATACTTGAATTCCCGAAATATCCTGCCACTCCGACTGAAACGAAAAGAATACTGGAACAATGTCAGGCCATATTACCTGAGACAAGACTTGTTTTTGATTTGTCCCATCTCTGGAGATCTCAGGCTTTAATATGTGAAACAAGAAAAGAAGGCTTTGAAGATGTTCGATTTAAAAGATTCGGACAAATAATGGAAGATACCCTTAATCTTCTTAATCCTCATGATGTATATGTCTGGCATCTCGGTGGCTGCTGGCAGACAGAAACCCATCTTGTCCCCGGTATATATCCTGATGAAGATCCTTTCAGAGCCCGTTTCCGCCTTGATGATCCTCCTGAAATGTATAATGAAGGTTTTGAAATGAATATTTCAGGAGCTCTCGAACTGGTAGTGGATTTTTGCGTGAAATCAGGCCGTCCTCTGAGACTCGTCCTGGAAATTTTCGAAAAAGATTTTAATATTATACTTAAAGCAATAAAGGAAATAAACATGGCTATCTGCAGAAAATTAAAAAGAAGGAATTTTGTCGATATGATAAGGGAAAAGTGATTACAGTGAGCAGTGACCAGTGACCAGTAAGCAGTGCTCGGCAAACAGTGACCAGTTTGCAGTGATTGGTGAATAGTAAGGAACTGGTAATTTGTAACTGATAACTGAATTAAACTGGTCACTGATCACTGATAACTGCTCACTGTAAAAGGTGGTGATTGGTATGGATTTATCAGAATCTGTTTCTGCCCTGAATAAATGGTTGTGGCACGATGATGTGTGGCGTGTGGCTCTTCAGTCTTTAGGCTCGGAATATGATAATTTTCATCTGGAAAAGGGCCTCAGACGTCTCAGTGATTCAGCCAATCTCCATGAAGCTATGATGTCGACGTCATGTGAATATCTTGCTCTTATAGGAAGGCAGATCGTTGAAGAAAAGGGAAAACTCTGTACAGGACGTTCAGTTTCAAAAGAAGAATATGTAAATTATTATGTAAATTACATAGATCCTCCGCTTGCACTGTGTCAATCGGTATGGCAGAAAAAAAGAGTTCTTATATTTCTGGATATTGAATATTTTACCAGCAGGGACTGCAGTAATATTCTTTTAAACCAGGAAGAAGTTCTGGCTGCCGTAGAACCTGTTTATTCTCTTATAAGAGAAAAACTCCTTTCTTTAGGAATTGATCACATAGCTATTTTAACAGGACGGGGTTATAATTTTATTTCTTCTGTGCCATTTAATTCTCCTATTGTTTCCGAACTGGTAAGGATTGGAGGAACAATAGAACCGACTCTTGCAGCAAAGCAGAAATATCCTGCTTTTAAAAGATACAGGGCTGTAACGGAAAGAGAAGAACTTTCTTTTAAAGGTGCTTTACGTCTCATGTTGTTTCTTGCAGGTATAATTATTCATGATGCAAGAAGATTGTCTTACAGATTGCCTGTTGAAATGTCCGATATGGGTGATGAAGGTATAGCACTGGATCTTACCATGCTTACAAGAAGTGTTGACAATTCGAACTGTTCTATTCCTGACTCTCCATATATAAAACTTCATTTTCAGAAAATACTCGATCCCGAGGTTTTCTATCAGACACCCATTCCGGTTCGCCTTATACGTGCCAGAGGATGGGCGGAAAATTTCCCCGATATGAGAACCATGGTAAAGGTGAGAAATAATTATTATGAAGCTCTGAAACATTTTTCCAATCAGGATGGTCATATACCTGACGGAAGTTCCGGCATCAGAAATTTAATTCGTTTATACAGGGAATCACCTATGGCCTATTTCCATCATGTAATGGACAGTGAAGAACATGAGCCATATGAAATATGGAATAAAACCTATCGTAATTACAATGCTATATGTATACAATTTCCTCATTTAGCCCATATAATTTACAACCCCAATCCGTCTCTTCTGCAGCCTGATAAATTAAATCGTCTGATCAATGATTTTATGGATGCAGGATGGCATCCGAAACATATAGGAGGTTTTATAAGATCTATTTATGAAGATAATCACCTTGCAGACTGGGGAAATCGTTTTGAAAAATACGATGCGGCAAAATGGGCCAACGGATGGGTTGAAATACTGGGGGCTCAGAGATATTTTGGCCTTACCTGATAATATGAAATAATTCATATGAATAAAAAAATATATTTAATCAGATAATATAAGCTTTCTTCTTTTTAATTTTCATTTTTTATGTATCCTGCCCCTGTTAGAGGAAGGATTTTTTTTTCTATTCTGGAACTATTCTTTCACATAAATAATGCCTCATGACAGAAAGAGATTATAAATAATGGCTGAAGCTTGTATTAAATGTGGTCATAAAGATTTTGATGGTGACGGCAATTGTATTTACTGTCTCACTTACGGAGTAAAATGGTTTAAAGCCGGTACTGTTCTGGACGGTCGTTATGAAATAAAAAAATCAATCAAAGCAGGAGGTATGGGAGCAGTATATAAAGGTTTTGATACACGGTTAACCCAGCTCTGTGCAATAAAAGAAATGCTCAATCAGGAAGAAACAGATCTGGAATATATGAAAAAACGTTTTATGGAAGAAGCCAAGCTTCTGGCCGATTTAAGACATAACGGTATTCCCAGGGTTACAGATTATTTTACCCATCAAAACAGGTATTATCTTATAATGGATTATCTCGATGGCATAGATCTTTTTAATTATATAACAGTTAACTGCAACAATAAGGGAGTAGATGAGAAATTTGTCGTAAAAATCGGAATAGATGTATGTGATATTCTCGTATATCTCCACAATCAAAAGCCAAAACCCATACTTCACAGGGATATAAAACCATCAAATATATTTTTCTGTAATGACGGAAGAATAATGCTCATAGACTTTGGCCTTGCAAGACCCGTAAATCCAGATACATGCAGTGAAAAAACTATTGTAGGAACCATGGGGTATGCCTCTCTTGAACAGTATCAGGGACAGCCTGAGCCAAGGAGTGACCTTTATGGTATTGCAGCTGTTATGTATTTTCTCCTGACTGCAGTGCAGCCGGGGCCTCTGAAATTTCCTCCTCTGAAAGAAACAAGGCCCGATGTGTCTCCCTGGCTTGAAAAGATTGTAAAAAAAGCACTGAGCCTCTATCCGGAAAATCGTTTTGCTTCTGCACTGGAGATGAAAGAGGTTCTGGAAGGAAAAAGAGACCTGGGAGATTTTAATGATGATAGCGGCGATCTTGAAAAAGTAAGAAAAGAGTTTATAGAAGAAGAAGTTTCTACCAGCAAAAAAGGACTTTTTGCGCAGAAAAGAATTCCTAAAGAACAGGTCAAGGAAACAGCTTTTATAATTTCTTCTGCCTCTGATGTAGATAGAATCATAGAAATGGCAGAAAAACAGGATCATAGATCTCTGGAACCTCTTGTAAAACTTCTGGCTATGGAGGAATTTAAAGAAAAACGCAGGAAAATAGTAGATTTACTCGGTAATTTTAAAGACGAGAGAGTTATTGAACCTCTCATAAAAATGCTTTCCAGTCCTGATGAAATTATAAGAAGATATACTCCTGCATCTCTTGCAAAGATTGGAGCCAGAATAGCTATAAAAGATATTGGAAAACTCCTTAAAGATCCGAGTCCTGCTGTTCAGAAAAGTGCTCTTCAGGCCCTGGGTGATCTTACGGAAAAAAATATTATGGATTTTCTTGCTCTTTTTCTTGGTAAGA
>CALARM010001156.1 GCA_937888925.1 uncultured Synergistia bacterium
CTTTTGCACTTGCCACAAGCTGCTCTACATATTTATCATTTGGTTCTTCATCTTTCTCGCCTATAATAGGCATTGTGGGATTGTCCAGCACTGCATAACCCTGTGTAAGCCATACGAGAGGTGAAGTGGGATAAATTCTTATGAAACGATAGGGAGATATAGTAATTTGTCCTGCCGTATCGGCACTTTTAAATTCATGAGGATAGGCCCACATAACTAGTGGCAGCGGGCCATCTTTGGAAGAATATGCTGCCGGGAGATAGAGAGTTGCCGTTAATTCCACTCCGTCATTCCTTTTATATCGAAGTATCTCCTTTTTTACACCTGCAAACTGTGGCATCGGATGGGGAAAGAAAGTGAACTGTTTTATATCATTTTTTATCAGATCTCTTACGAAGTAATTTGGTGGTTCTTCCTGAGATTCGCGGCGTGTAACAAGTCTTTTGTCCTCAAGTAATCTGACTGAATATTCATAATATGGTTTTTCTGACTGCCATAAACGTTTTGTTTCCCCTGTCGATACGTTGAATTCATCCAGAAAAGGACGGCTACCTTCAGGTGATGCTCCTTCCCCTGCAAAATATAATATATTTCCCTTTGAAATCATTATAGAAGTGCCTGTGTCTGTCGGTTTGAGAAGAGGTTTTCCTGGATCATGGTATTTATCTTCTTTAGAATAAGTAAAAAGTTTTACCGGTTTATTTGCAGGTGTTCCCGGAGTAGCAAGCCACCCGTTGATCATTCTTGTTTTATTCCAGTATTCCCATACAATGGCCATACTGTCATTGCACCATTTTATGTCATTTAATCGTGTTTCAAGTGAAATAAGTGTTACAGGTTTGTCTGTAAAAGGAGCATCAAGCATATAAACTGTATCTCTTATATCTGTTTTAACCTGAGGATCTCCATCATCCTGCGCCTCTACCCAGTAAAGAGTAGAAGGTCTGTCATCACGCCAGTTTACTGAACGGGGCCCCCTGGGGACAGCATCAAAAGAAATAGGAACATCATCAGCAAGAGGCAGATCTGCAATTCTTTTGATGACATGTCCTGAAAAATCCCATATTTCTATAGATCTGGGGAAACGATAGTCAGGAACCAGGTAAGAAAAAGGTTTTTTCAGGATTTCTATCAGGATATATTTGCCGTCGGGAGAAGGCATACATTCTGTTATCATGCCTTCAGAACCGACAGGAACAGCTTTCCCGTCAGGAGTAATTTTTGTAATCTGTGATTTTATGTAATATTCAAAGAGAGATTCATCATATGTATTTTTCAGAAGATCCTGATAGGTGCGGGCAGGAGATTTTTTACCTGTATTTTCCTGTATTACAGGGCCGACCGGAATTTCAGGTTTCTCCGGTTCCTGTCCTCTCTCTGACGGAATAGTTCTGCATATAATGGTTTTACTGTCTGAAACCCAGTAAAAAGAATCGTTATAGATATTGTTTATCTTTATATCTGACAGGCATCTGGCACGGCTGTTATTAATGTCTGCCACCCATAATTCAATTTTTTTTTCGTAATGTACAAGGAATGCTATATGATTGCTGTCTGGTGACCATTTTACATTGTCGAAATGTAGCCGGTCAGGAAGGCCGGTGATTTTTTGCTCTGTACCGTCAGAGAGTTTTTTAAATATCATGTCATAATAATATATGCGTCTGCTCTGATCGTTATTCCTGGGATTAATGCGCAATCCTCCCAGACGCAGTTCCGGCATTGATAGTTCTTCTATTCTCTGTAATGGGTAATAATACATAATGACCATCCATTTTTCATCAGGGCTTATTCTTACAGAAGGAGTTACCGGAGCGTCTGCTATATCTACAATTTCTTTCGGAGGAACCATATACGGAGTCTGGGATGATTCATTTTCCTGTGATGAGACCATTGATGGAAAAAGAAATAATAATAAAACCAGAGAAAATAAAATTTTTTTCCGGAGAAACATTATAATACCACCTTAATATTTAATAAATTTGAACTCCCCGTCACTCATTACGTTTATATTTTAGACATAGTGTATCTGGCTAATTCTATGAGTCTGTCAAATACTATGTCATTACTGACAATATCTACAAATTTCCTTCTTTCTGTTTTATCGGAATTTTTCAAAAAGTCAATCATCATAACTGCCGTTTTCTGCGGGTCAACATTTTTAGCAGCCCCGGCAGCTGAAGGAGGAGTTTTATCATCATAAAAATATTTTTTCATTAAAATCTTCCTTTCTCTGTTATGTCCATCATGCCTTACACGTCACGGTATTATTATACCACAGTAATACAACAGATAAATTCGTGATGCGTAATGCGTAATG
>CALARM010001157.1 GCA_937888925.1 uncultured Synergistia bacterium
CCAAAAGCTTCTTTATATTTACTTTCCATAATATTTATAAATTTATCATATATACCGTAATCTTTCAACATATCTGCCGCTTCATGTTCAAGGCCGCCCGTCATTGCAAGAAGATTCGGGAATGTGCCGTCTACTGTTTTTACGCAGCATGCTTTTTTGCCGTCATTTGTAGCAGATTCTCCTCCTCCGAGAGGCCCCTGCATTTTATTTGCTTTCAACATATTCAGAAGCCACGCCAGTCCCTGATTCCCTTCTGTTTTCCCTGCACATTCCTGAAGGGTCGGAAATACGCCGTAAATAGCAAATTTATCATTATGAACAGGCTCCATTGTGCCTATTCCTTCTATACCGCATGCAGAGAGATATCCTGTTCCTCCCGGCTCGTTTGTGGAAGCTCCCAGACCGGGATAGCCTCTTTCTGCCGCATTCTGTGTTCTTATTTCTTCTCTTATTCTGAACAGATCTTTATATTCAGGTATGTCACGGAAAGGAAGGAACAGATAGGCCCAGCTTTCATGGGCTGAACCGCACCATGCTTCCCACGTGGTGCCATCTTTATGTTCCACTCTTTTTGTATGGACATTTCCCCATATTTTTTTCTGATCATCTTCTGAAATATCTTTACCGAAAAGTGATACGAAGAGTATTAACATGAGCCCTTCGTGGAAATCTCCCAGGTAATCGCATTTACCGGGAACATTTTTACTTGTTTTATATTCCGTATCGGCGGACTCAGGGGTTACAACCTGGACATCTGCCCTTATTTTCCCCGCTTCTTTATCATAAAATATCTTTCCCAGTTTCGATGTGAGCAGATCTGAATATTCTTTGTATTTATCGGCTAATTCTGTCATTCCTGATTTTCTTAAAGCTCTTTCCGCCGAAAGAACACTCCAGACCCATTCTCCGTTATCAAGGCCGGGTATGGCGCCGACCCAGTCACTGGCAGGAGTGACTTCGTCTTTTATATAAATCCATGGCAAAAACCCTCCGTAACCGGGATTTTTTTTGTGGAAATCCATATAACTGTCCATCTTCTTTTTTAATATGTCTGCTGCTACCTGTTTTGCCATACCGGGATTGTTCTTCGATACTACAAGAGCGGCTTTTTCGTCTCCCTCCAGTGCTTTAATACATAAGCCTATGTCGAGAGATTCCTTTGAAGGAGCGCTCCAGAAACGTACATCTTTAATATGCCCCGTTTTTTCATCCAGATTAAACCCGTCAAATATGAGCCCTGTTTTTTTATCTCTTGCCAGAGAGAAATATTCACCTTCACCTTTGAGGTAATCCTGTTCGAAGGCTTTTGCCTTAATAGGATCTGTCATAATGTCTTCAACTGTATATTTAGAAGCGAATTTAAAAGATTTTGCCTCCGGTGCACCAATCGGTTGTTTTATTTTCTGGAGAAACGGTTCTTCTTTATTCATATTACCCTGCAGTACTACACTGTCCTGTGGTAACTCAAAAGATTCCTCTTTCTGTGATTTTACTGTAACAGGTTCTGTCGGTTTTTGTTGAGAAGATATGGGCCCGATCATATAAATTAAACCTCCTTATTGTCTTAATGCGTGATGTGTGACACGATATTCCCGTGTTGATAGTTTATGAGAAATGTATATTACTGACACCTTTCACTCTTCACAATTATAACATTGACATTGGTATAAAGCAATTCAAAATGTAGATAACGTGTCATGCTTCACCCGTCACGATTTTATCACTATAAAATCTTTTCAAAAGATATATGCACATTATAAATACGACCATGCCGGGAATAAATATATAAAATGGCAGAAAAGCTCCTTCTTCTAAGAGCCATTTTGTACCGGGATCATTTTCCGGCATAAAATAGATGGCAATATAAACAAGACCGTTATTTATGGCATGAACTAACATGCCGGGAAAAATGCTTTTACTTCTCTGAGCAAGATATCCCAGATAAAGTCCTATAATCATAGTAGGAATAAATCTGTAGGGACTCATATGAAATGCCCCGAATACTATTGCTGTAAAAACTATGGCATGAAGCTTATTTTTTAAATGTTTTTCCAGGGTTGACTGAAGGACTCCCCGGAACAGTGTTTCTTCACAGAGGGCAGGAAGAAGGGCAATCATAGAAAATTTAATAATGAAATCCAGTAAACCATTTTTACTTTTCAGTACATCGAGTAATGGACCTAGAACTTTTTCTGCAGAAGGGAATGGGAAAAATACATTCTGAAGAGCTGATACCTGCATGGTAACTACCATGCCGGACAGGCCGAGCAATATGGCTATAAGGATGGTACCTATGGAAAATCCTCTTATTCTGAGTATTTCTTTAATATCGTATTTCCAGAAATATAGAAATATAATACATGGGCTGAATATGAGAAGTAATTGAATCATATATACCCCTCCGATAAGCCCTAAACCTTTAAACCTTGATCCCAGGAAAAAGAAGAGAATGAAGATTATGCAAATAAGCACAAAAGCTTCCGATGGAGACGGAAATCTCCCTTTCCTCGTTAATTTCTGTCTGGATAAAAAATGAGGCATGGAAACATCGACTGTTTCTCTGAAAAGAATATCTTCCTGCTCGAATAATTTCAGTGCTATCCACAGTATGAGAGACGTATATAAAAATGTTGCAAGAAATGTGACTATCGTATGGCCTGCATTAAAATCTCCTTTTAATATATCGCGGAACAGAATTGATACATTGAATATAGGCACTATAGATGTTGCGTACGTAGCTTTCATGCTTGGCGAGAAAATGATTGAAAGGGGCATGAACATGAGAAGCGTAAGGGCGGACAGATAATTTGAACCTTCTTTGTAGCTTTTTGCCACCATCGTAACAGCCATTATGGCGGAACAGACAAATCCCGTAAGGGGGATCATCAGAAAAATTACTGCCATAAGAGCAGTCCAGGTAAAAGAAATGGGCAATTTTGCCAGAGCTTCCTGGGCAAGTGTTGCAAAGGTAACGGTAGAACTCAGAAGATGGAGGCACGTAGACATAAGAGCTGTAGCCCATACAGCCATAAATTTCCCTATAATAATATCGCTTTTTGTTATTTTACTAACAAGGAGTGTCTCAAGAGTGCCTCTTTCTTTTTCTCCTACAATTACATCAAGAGCGGGAAGAAAGCCTGCAGTAATAGTAAAGAGTATTATTAAAAAAGGTAAAATGCCTCCTATCATAGATCCTATTTCTCTTTTTTTTGTAGAAACTGTTTCAGATGACATTTTAAGAGGACTTATAAGAGATATAGATAATGCTCTGTATTTAAGACGATTTTTTACAAGTATATCATTATAGGTTTTAAGTACTTCATCAATTCTGCTTCTTGCCATCATGGATAATTCATTGGTAGAATTATAATGAAATTTCAGCTCGAAACTTTTATTGCTTACAGGATCTTCCGTATAATCGTCAGGAATAAATATGATAAGTTCCAGTTTGCCTTCTGAAAGCATTTTAAAGGGGTTTTTCAGATCTACTTCTTTCATAAGAGGGGTTCCTTTTATTGTTTCAGAAAGTATGGGAGATTTTATGTTGTTATATATATATACCCTGCTTATACTGTCTTCTGCTTTTTTTATCTGCCCCGTAAAGAGCGATGATGTAATAATAACTACAAGAGGGTAAAGCACCAGAGGGAGTAGGAACTGTGAAATAAGAATATTCCTGTCTCTCAGGGTATCTTTCATTTCTTTTTTAAAAATTATACTAATTGTTCTCAGGTTGAATGGCCATTTCATTTATTTTCCCGTTATCCTCTTCTATCAATGATAAAAATACGTCATCCAGATATTTTTCTCCTGTTTTTTCCTTTAGCTCTTCCAGGGTTCCCGATGCAATAACATGTCCCATATGGACGAGACATATTTTATCTGCCAGCTTTTCGACTATTTCCATTTCATGAGTTGAAAGCAGTATGCCTTTACCCTGCTCTCTGGCTTTTTTTATAAATGATATGATTGTTCTGCTCGTCATAACATCGAGCCCAAGAGTCGGTTCGTCAAGGAATAATACAGGAGGGTCATGGATAATAGTTCTTGCAATGGAGATTCTCTGTCTCTGTCCTGTAGAAAGCTGTCCGCATTTACGATGTAAAAATTTGTTCATATCAAGAAGTTCACTCACTTCTTTACATCGTCTTTTTAATGTTTCTTTATTCATACCATAGAGGCTTCCTATATAATGCAGCATTTCAACTGCTGTAAGACGACTGTAAAGTCCGGTATTTCCAGTAAGAAATCCTATTTGAGATCTTACTTCAAGAGGATTCTCTCTTATGTCATAACCTCCGATTGTGGCAGTCCCATATGTAGGTGAAAGTATTGTTGAGAGCATACGAAGCAGCGTGGTTTTCCCCGCACCGTTCGGGCCGAGGAGACCGAAGACTTCTCCTGCTTCAAAGGAAAAAGAAATATC
>CALARM010001158.1 GCA_937888925.1 uncultured Synergistia bacterium
ATATGAAAAAATAAATATTCATTCCTTTGCCTTACTGCCTCTGTATTCTAACAATAACCTTACAGGAACAATCTTTATAGCTTCCCCGGAGGAAAGAGATTTTTCACGGAGATCTGATTTTCTGGAGAAGGTAGCACACCATATGTCTGTAATAATAGATAAATTCCTGTTGCTGGAAGCAAGCTGTAATTATGCGGAAAAACTGACTCACACCTTCAGGGAAGATACGGAAGAAACATTAAATTATCGTGAAAAGCAACTGAAAAAACAGAATGATGCTTTATTATCACTTATGCTTGCAGGAAATCTCTTTAAATGGAATTTCAAACGTGCCATTTCCGAAATTACAGAGGCCTGTTCAGATATGCTCGGGACTGAACGGGTCAGCATATGGTTATACAATGAAGATTACTCGTCAGTTCACTGTATAGATCTATTTGAAAGAAGCAAACACCTTCACAGTGAAGGAGAAGATCTCAGGTCAGCCGATTTTCCCGAATATACAAAAATCCATCTCACAGGGAAGCCTGTAGCGGCAGCAGATGCCAGGACAGACAGGCGCACATATGAGATTCCCGAAGATTACTATAAAAAACATAACATATACTCTCTCCTTGATACACCTGTATGGGTACATGATAAAGTGGGAGGTATTCTGAGTTTTGAACATATATCAGAATGCAGACAGTGGACAGGAGAAGATGAGAGAGTGGCCACTGCTATGGCTGCCATTGTGTCCCTCTGTTTTGAAATATATGAAAGGAAGAAAGCAGAGGATGAAAGAAGTCGTCTCATAGAAATCATGGAGAGTACAAGTGACCTGATTGGAACAGCAACACCTGACGGTGTAATATCCTATATGAACAGTGCAGGCAGAAAGCTCATGGGATGGAGTCAGAGTGAAGATTTATCATGCCATAATATTTCTACCTGTCACCCTGTATGGGCATACAGGTTAATAGAACAGGTAGCCATGCCCTGTGCCAGTGAGAAAGGCATATGGCAGGGCGAAACAGCAATACTTACCGCAGAAAGCAGAGAAATACCTGTATTTCAAATACTCATGTCTCACAGGTCTTCCGGAGGAAAAACCAGGTATCTTTCCAGCATTATAAGAGATATAACAGAAAGGAAAAAAACTGAAAAGATACTCAGAGAAAGTGAACTATTCCTGAAAGAAACACAGAAGATTGCCAGACTGGGAGGATGGAAGGCAAACCCTTATATCGACTATCTGGAATGGACAGAAGGTGTATATCATATCATAGAAGAACCTGTCTGCTACAGGCCTGCTATGCTGGAAGGAAGCAAATATTACGTGCCTGAATATCTCCCTCTTATTTATGAAAATATTACAAAATGTCTTAAAACAGGGGAACCTTTTACTATGGAAGCAGAACTGGTGACAGCCGGAGGGAAAAAACTCTGGGTAGAAATAAGGGGTATCTCTTCTGTAATAGAAGGCGAACATTCATATGCTATAGGAACAGTTCAGGATATAACAGAACGTAAGCTTGCAGAGGAAGCTCTGAGAGAAAGTGAAGAAAAATTCCGGAGTATTTTTGACTTTGCACCATGCAGTATTGCAATTACAGATATGGAAGGAAGATATATGGATGTAAATGCCAGGTTCTGTGAAAGAAACGAAGTAAAAAAAAGTAACGTCCTGGGTCGTAAACACTCGGACTTCTACCATACATATCAACAGGCCCATACAAATCCGACAGTAAGCATAGAAAAAAAGATCAGATCCAATGTATATATCGAGAATGAAGAAATAGAATTGGAGAGAAAAATTGACGGGACAAAAGTTATTCTGCTGATTTCTTCCAGAATAATCAACATATCCGGTCTCCCGTGTATTCTCTCTTTATGTGAAGACATAACAGAGAGAAAAAAGCTGGAAGAACAATTACGTCAGTCCCAGAAAATGGAAGCCATAGGCCAGCTTGCAGGCGGTGTGGCTCATGATTTTAACAACCTTATTCAGGTCATACTCGGATATACGAGTATTGTCATGGAAGATCTGGACGCAGAATCTCCCCATTACAAAGATTTAAATGAAGTATATCAGGCAGGCACAAGGGCTGCTTCACTGACAAAACAGTTGCTGGCATTCAGTCGCAGACAGATTCTCCAGGTATCATCTCTGAATATGAACGACGTCGTTTCCGAATTGACAAACATGTTACAGCGCCTGATAGGTGAACATATAGAACTACTGGTAAATAAGGAACAGAATCTGCCGGCTATAAACGGAGACAGACATCAGATAGAACAGGTGCTGATAAATCTATGCGTAAATGCCCGTGATGCAATGCCTGACGGAGGTACTCTGACTATCGAAATAAAAAATCTTACCTTCGACTCTGATTACTGTTCAATAAATCAATGGGCCAGAGTCGGTCAGTATATTATGACATCTGTTACAGACACAGGGTGCGGTATGGATAAAGATACTGTAAAACAAATCTTCGAGCCGTTCTTTACAACAAAGGAAAAAGGCAGAGGTACAGGTCTTGGACTTGCCACCGTATACGGTATAGTCCGTCAGCACCAGGGTATAATTAATGTTTACAGCGAACCTGGTTATGGAAGCACTTTCAATATATATTTACCTGTAAGTGGAGACGCCATAACAGATGCAGAAGAAACAGCATATATTCCGACCGGAGACGGTGGTGAAACTATATTACTCGCCGAAGATGAAGAACAGATAAGACGTATGGGAAAAAGAATACTGGAAGAAAAAGGTTACAGGGTCATAACAGCTTCTGACGGAGAAGAAGCTTTAAATATGTATAATAACTATAAAGATGATATTCATTTGCTTTTCCTCGATGTAATAATGCCTAAAAAAAGCGGGAAAGCCGTGTATGACAGAATCCGTGAAATAAATCCTTCCATAAAATGCCTCTTCACAAGCGGGTACAGTGATACGGCAGTTCATAAGAATTTCATACTGGACCAGGGGTTAAAACTTATTCAGAAACCTTACCGGAAAGATCTTTTACTGGATATGGTTCGCCAGTTACTCGATGAGAAAATCGAGGCAGTAAAGAAAACTGTTATGATAGCGGAGGATGAAGAACCACTGAGGGATATAGCTGTTATGTATATAAAATCTATGGGCCTGGAATCTATAAGTGCTTCAGACGGTCCGGAGGCTCTGGAACTTTTCAGAAAACACTGTAACGAAATAGGCTGTGTAGTAATCGATATTCAAATGCCAGGCATGGACGGATTAACCGTCTGGCGAGAAATGAAAAAGATCTGTTCAGATGTAAAGGTTTTATTCACAAGCGGCTACAGTGAACCGGGTGACATTCAGAAGATACAGGCAGACGGTATTACGGGGTTTCTCCAGAAACCTTACAGTCGGCAGGAATTCAGGAATCATATAAAAAGAGCTCTTTCATTATTCGAATAATAATTAACAGGCATGACCGGAGCGGCCACAACCAGATATGAAAATGAATAGACAGTGAAGCATAAGACTTCATAATTTTCATATAAAATATTATAGAAAGTAATAATCTATCTAACCGGCAGATAAAAGGATTTTATCATACAGATGCGAATATGTGTTAATATCAAAAATAATTCCTTGAACAACAGGGGTAATAATTATGAAATATTTTATTATTATTATACTTCTGATTTTATTTACCGTAACCTGTGTAATATGTCAGACTCCTGCGTATCATTACGGGAAACTCATTGATAGTATGGACTCTGCAGACATTCATGAGGAGCAGAGCGATTCATCCGATATCATTGAACATGTAAAGAGAAAAGAATATTTTTTGATTTTATCCAGTAAAGACGGATGGAGTCATATCATTACCATGTCAAACATTTCAGGGTATATACCGGACAGCTATGTAAATGTAAAAGGTGCAGCCTGTGGTATCGCCTCTATAGATACAGGCGATGACGATCTGCATACATATCTTTACATGGACATTTCAGTACTTTCTTCAGCCATTGAGACAGTAACAGACGGAGATTATGTGATAGTTCTGGATAATTCCGATGGCGATGGTTGTGACGATACGAATATAGTGCTTACAAAATCCGGTATAAAAGGTTATATAGACGAAAAATATGTAAGACCTGTTTCCATAAAATAGTAATACACCGGCCCGACCTTCTCAAAAAATGCGATTCAGCAGCAGGAGGGAAAAAAATGTCCCGAACAGAAGAAAAACCATATGATGAGAGAGAACTTTCTTTCCCACCATTTGTCCTCAGGGGAACACTCACTAATGGCCTCAAATATTTTATAATGGAACATAAAAAGCCGGATGATCGAATCCTGGCATGGCTTGTTGTACCTGTCGGTTCCATTCATGAACAGGACTGCGAATATGGTATTGCCCATTTTATCGAACATATGGGATTTAAAAGAACAGAGCATTTTCCTCCCGGCGAAGTGGTAAGATATTTTCATTCCATAGGTGTTGACATAGGAGCAGGGATAAACGCCGTTACAGATGTAGACAGAACAATATACAAAATAGAAGTTCCGTCAGACAGAGATGAATATATCATAAAAG
>CALARM010001159.1 GCA_937888925.1 uncultured Synergistia bacterium
AAATGGTCAAGAACTTTATCCGTATAATCCCACATTGTTCCAAACCTCCAATCTACTTAATAAAATTCTAAAATTCTATATTATTTAATATTATCCTTCCGGCTATTATAATTTAGTTTATAATTTTTGTCAATTATTCTAAAATATTTCACTGACATATATAATATACAATCGGGTTAACAGGATAGACATAGATAATGAACATAAAGGTTTCACGATATCGACGGAAGGAAATAATCAACAAAATGCTTATACAGAAAGTCGGTAATATAAAAAATAATTGTAAGCGTCCAGTTATCAGCAGACAGCAGTCAGCTTTTACAGGAATTACATAATAAATATCGTTAAATATTTTTTCAGACTGATTTACACAGTCAGGCTTTGTAAGTTTTAGCTGATAGCTAACTGCTGAACGCTTACAAATAATTGAAAACTCATTACAGGGACAGTTAACAGAGAAATGTTGCAGAGAGAAATATTACATCTTATTACCACTTTTTATTTCTTCAATAAATTTCCCACCAGTAATTTAATCTGAATCTTTAATGAAGGAGTAAGTAAATATTGCCATGCTATATATCCTGCCACAAATAATCCTATGAGAACACTTACATAACCAAATAAATTTTTAAGGATCCCCTTTTGTTGTTTCTGTTTGTCCAGCATTATTTGAATTTCTGTTTGAATTGCTGTAGATTTCTGAGATTCCGCTTTTTTCTTACATTCTTCACTGCAGAAAATCCCATCTGCTGTTTCCATTTTACATTCTTCACATACAGGTTTCAAACATAGTTTACATCGTGAAACTGCAGGTCTGTCCTGATGACGCAGACATACAGAACTCATAAAATCAATCCTCTCTATATTAATGTGCTATTCTGATACCAAAAAGATCGTAATAAATCATATACAATCTGTAAGTAATTAAGATAAGAAACAAATCCATAGATGCCGTTATGATGAGTGCTTTACAGGCAGTATCTTTCCATTTTATTATAATCACTATCACTGTCAGTAACAGTAAAGGAATCGTAAAAGGAGCAGACCCGGCCAGTTCATTCATTATAACACTGACAACAGGTGCTTTCATTTGACAGACTGGTAAAACCACTTTGCTTAGCAGAGGATAATATTTGAATTTCAATCCGCTTTTTTTTAAATAATCCACTACCCTTGCAAGGCAGAAGAACAGTGCTATTATGGAAATTACCAGCAAAGGAAATAATGTTGTAAGCCCTGTGGTAACATCTTTGTCATTAAACATTTCCTTCAATTTTTTATGTTTGAAATCGAACATAGATAGTATTGATGTTACTACTATAACAACGGGAATTATTATAAAAAGATGTTTTATTAAAGACATTACCTGATATGTTAATTTAAAACTCTCGTGAAGGTCCATAAAATCACCCTGACTATCACAAATTTCAATAAACAATTATAAAATATATTAAAGAAATTTTCAATTATCTTATTCTGAATTTTGCTCCAATTTTATGAGCTATTTCCATAGATTTATTTATATCAATCATATATTCTCCCGGTGAAGAATTAATCTTTCTGTTATCTACTACTGTAAGGGTAACAGAATCTATATATCTGACTGCTTCTTCTGCAAATTCAAGGATTGAGTCAAAGGCTTTTTCTCCGTAAATAGATCTGCATATACTCTGATAGGCCGAACTATTATGGGCATTAAGACTTATAGACATAGCATCAAGAACTCCCTTAAGCTCAGGAACAAAACTTCTTCCGCTGTTAATTAACATAGATTGACCGTTTGTATTAATCCTTGTCCTGGAGTAAGGATAATATTTTTTTATTACATCAAGTACATCCAGAATAACATCGGGCCTGTATAAAGGTTCTCCATAACCACAGAATATTATTTCCTCAGGCACAGAGTATGCTTCTGCAAAAAGTTCTTCTTTTATACTGTCGATAATTTGCCCGGAAGAAGGTTCTTCTGTGAGCCACAGATAATTTCCTCCAAGTTCATCAGTATAATTTCTGACACAAAAAACACATCTATTACTGCACCTGTTGGTAATATTCAGATATATTTTACCAGGATATAACATATAAGCAATTTTTTCGACTTCAATCATAATTTACTGAAACACAGAGTATTCTGTCCTGTTCTTATGTTATAATTCATAACATGCAATTTTCCTTACTGTGAAAAATTTCTTCTGAATATTTACCAGGCTGTTCATATAGGAAGGATCATATCCTATAACTACATCTCCCTGAGGACCTGGATTAAAAAAGAGGCGTCTGTCTTCATTTCCTGATTTTATTGCCCCTATCATAGTAATATCAACGGAATCAGTAGTAAGATTAAAATAATAGACTGACTGAAGACCAAAATTATCAAGTATATCCTGTGTTACACCATCTGGCATACTTACAGGAACGCCATTTTCATCAAGCAATTGAACCGTATAATCATTGGAAGGCGAAAGCCATCCATTGGGGTCAGATGCGTCCGGATCAATCGAATTGGGATCAATTAGATTGGGATCAAGAGAAGAGCCTGAAGGAGGAATAATTTTTAATTTATAAGTACCCATATCGATATTTTTATGATCGTTATAATCAAGACTTATCTGCAGGCGATTACTGTAATCACCGTTGCTATCATTGCCTTTTGCGATATAGTAAAAATCACCTGTCTTAACATTTATTACTTTCGTAACAAGTAAACCATTACCATAGTAATATTCAGGCTGAATAATATTACCGAATTTATCTTTTTTCGGAGGCTCATATTGTCCTATAGAAACTGCTTTTCCTGTAGGATTACTGAATTTTGTTACAGAAGCGTAAGCTCCTCCACCTCTGCCTGTATAACTTACAGGAGCAGGAAATTCCTTTAATGTTGTATCATTTGACGAAGACCAGTCAAGATTTCCTCCCGGTTTGAGAGGGCCTATCTCCATATTTCCTGATGCATAATACAAACCGGTAGTATTACTTTTACCAATAGTCCTGGATATTTCAAGTTTCAGATTTCCACTGCATGCTGTCACCGTTTCATCTGTATTTATTGAAACCAGATACTCTACATCCTTTTTTGAAAATATTCTCCCTTTTCCTATGACATTTACACCTATTTTTATCGTATCTTCTGAATATATACTGTGTTCGTTAAGATCCAGATAAAAACTTCTGCTATCTGTTCCTTTATAACTGCAATAACGTCCATCATCATTATGCCATCCGAAATAACTCTCTCTTTTAAGAGCATCAGTATTGCCGCTTATATTCAATTCACCTGAATTGACATAAATATCTCTGTTTAATTTCAATATAATTACATTACCGGAAGGATTATAGGTTATATCAGGGGCAACACCTGATGTTTTAAAACCACTGCTATTAACAAGCCTTACAGCAGAATAATAAGTACCATCTGCCCACTGGCGTTCTTCCTGAAGGCTCAGAGTACCGCCCGGTGCACTGACTACAGGTCCAAGTTCATTTTTACCGGCCATAGTTACTATATCATCAACTCTTATAGGTTTTGACAGACAGTCTTTGGTAGAAAAAGGTACTATAGTTCCGACAAAATCAGCCGGCACCTCTATAGGCCCTTTTGCTATAAACATACCTTTATTGGCAGAAACTTCTGCATTGGAACCTGAAGATATACTTTTGAAAGTGGAATTATTCGGCTCACTGGAACCTGAATAAATAGATCCCGGTTCATTCACATCTCTTCCGAGAATAGTAACACTGCCTGTATTATTCGGGTCATTCCCGGCAAAACTTATCGGTCCTGCTACATTTACGCTCTGTGGAGAATAATCCGATCTTACAAGATAGGCTTCCAGAACTCTGATTGCCTTGTTATTTGTTCCCAGACCATATTTACCTACAGATACTATTTTAAATGTATAGGGTGGTGTATTTCCGTCACCCATAACGGGGTTAAAGAGGTTATTTACAGATCTGTAAGGAGAACCGGACGCAAAGGTTATAGTAAATTTACAGTCATTTGTATAATTTATGTCAGGAACATCAACATTATTATATGTAAATTTCGGGAATGTATTGGCATCAGCTGTATCTACCAGTTTCCCATCCTGAAAAATTACTTCTTCATTGATAAGACCCCACGCAGAATCATTATTTAGATTATATATAGCATATTCAATACCTGCTTCTGCAGCTTTCAATGCTTTTTCTTTTCCTGTTATATTGCCTATCATGGAAATTTGATTGGTACTGATAAAAACCATAGAAACAGTCATCAAAGCAAGCAATACTGTCAACATAAGAACAGTTATTAAAGCCATACCGTCTGACGCTAAAACAAATTTTTTTATCATAATTCGACCTCCTCTTTATTTAATTTTTCACCTTTACGACAGATTTCATCGTAATAATTTCTACTCCTTTACGGGAATCTACACCGGGGGAAAAAGCTACAGAGGCATGTGAGCGTATATGTTGTTTAAAAGAAACCCTTACAGTCAAAATATTTTCATCAATACTGAGATCCATACTATATATATCTTTAACTACAGTTCTTACATTTGGACTGCTTATATCTGAGGTAAAATTAATAATAGGACTTAGTTTTAAAGGCTGTATCGATGGATTATCTCTGTCAATAAACTGCCTGTAAACATTTTTTCTGGTTACATCTTTCCCGTCTTTCTGAATATAGTACAGGATATGTCCCTGCCATAGTGGGCAACCCATACCGGTAAGTGAACGGTCAACAGTAAAATCATTATTATTTTTATTTATTGCTGTTTCAAAACACAGGTAAGATAAACTATTTGGATCTGAAGAACTAAATATTTGAAGAGAAAAGATATTACTGTATGTAACTTCTTTTACTATTCTATTAAGCAGTATTTCTACTCTCTGTTGAATATTTGTTTTACTTTCTCCAAGTTGCCAGCTCTTCAATCCTACATCCATGGCAGCATAAACAGCTGCAAAAAAAAGACTGAAAACAATAGAAGATATAACAAGTTCAAAAATAGTAAGTCCATATTCCTTCTGGCTGTTTACATGCTTCTGGAAATAAGTGTACATAATTCTATCGTTCTTTCTCCTTCTATCTCGGCCCATTTAATTTTTACAGTAACCTGTTTTATATTATTTTTGGATTTAAAATTTGCTATTGTCATAGTAAATGTATAGGGTACATTATCCATATACTGCTTGCCCGTTAATTCATAATCGTCTGCATCACCCTGCCAGGAAATGTACTGAACACCGGTCGGAATACAGTGTTCCAGTCCTTCTATATAACCGTCAGGGTCCGGCAAAGATAATTTATCTACAGGAATACCATTTGGGTCTCCTAAATCCGCTTTATTTAACTCGGCGAATTTTTGATTTGCTATACGAATAGCACAGGCTCTGAATTTACTTTTTTTTATCGCATCAAGACCATGAACAAAAACACCGCATAC
>CALARM010001160.1 GCA_937888925.1 uncultured Synergistia bacterium
AGCTACACTGTCCAATTATTTTCTCCAGTGGGGCAGAAAAATAACGTCAGACCCGAAGAAGAAAAATATAATAGAACATATGATTACAGGTATAGATGAAACGTCTGACAGATGCGGTCTTCTCTGCTGTGGAAATATAAAAGATGCCACACTGGCTCTGGTGAAAAATTATTTGAATAAAAGAAATCTTACTGAAATAAATATAAAAGAACTTCTGGAAAAAGATAAGAAACTTAAAGAGAGACTGACAAAACTCTGGAAATTTGCCCTTGGGAAGGATTTTATGAAATTGTTCACCATCATCAGTCAGAAGGACTGTCCGAATGCAGACGGAGGGTAACTGATTACCGTAACAGGTAAAATGGTTACTAACTTACCTGGAGAGTTACTGAATTTTTTACAGGTAAAATAAATCAGGCCAGTCAAGAAAACCGGCCTGATTTAAATGGAAAATTCTCTTTACGGTTTCACTGTAACAGGAGTAGTTACTTCAGGAGGTTTTGGATCCGTTGTTCCTGTAGTGGTACCTCCCTGAGGTTCTGCTGTGGCTTCTGCATCGCCCTTTTTCTCGAAGTACCTCATGCCATGATAGCCGAGGGATGCAAGGTCACCTGCATAACCGACTGCGTTTAATACTGTGGCCAGAGTCCCGCCTGAAACCCACCCCATGACTATACCTGTCATACCTATAACATCTGTTGCCAGATGCACTGTATCTATTACTTTATCTGAAATTTCGGCATTCCTGTTTTTATATGTTTTATATACCTTGACACCATCAATAACTGTTCCCACACTTCTTATGACAGGATGTAAAATATTATCAACCATTGGAGCTATACCAGCCGGTGGTGCAAATAGGGTCTGTTCTTTTGCCAGAGCTACTGCCAGCTTGAAGGCAGACGATTTATCTTCTTTAATAACATGGGCAAACTCTACAGCCGGTGCCTTTATGGTTTTGCCCAGTAATTTCCCAATTTCTTCGCCCCCTTCTCTTATCTTCTGTGCTATTGTGGGAGCTTTATTCTCTGCTGACAGTATTTCTGTCCCACCTGTTGAAATTACATACTTATCTCCAGGTTTGAGTTTGCCTGCCACATTGGCAATTAAATTCTTCAAAGCGTCTGATTCCAGTAATTCCTTTACTGTAATTTCTCCGTTAATATGCACACTGTCTGCCGGTTCGGCAGACGGTTTTTCAGAAGTATCTTTTTGTTTTAAAGGACCTTTATCATAATTATTATTTACATTAGTAATCTTCATGAAAATTAACCTCCTGATTTTAATCTATTTCTTCAATGAAACAAATTAATCTCTTCCAGATTTTTCTATATTACTGTGTAATCTTTAATCTATATAATATTAAATTCTCTCACTCTGATTATATTATAAGGAAATATTTTTCTCAATATAATTATAAAGAAATATGTTAACAAAATGTAAATTTAAAATCAAATTTTATATTTTTGAAGAATATTCATTAAATGAATTAAAAAAATTTTTGATTTTTTGTTTACCAATTGTTAACATTAATATTATTGACATAACTATAATATTCTTCTAATATATTAAAGTGTAATCTCGAATTATTCTTTCGGAGAGAGAGGATTTTTTATGAATATTAACAGTGTGGAAAGCAAAGTCTTAACAACCGGCCAGCCTGTTGTTAAGGCTCCTGCAAAAGAAGAAGTTCCTGATTCTTTCCAGAAAACTTCTGCTCCCGGTAAACTGGATGCAGATTTAATGAAAGAACTTCAGAAAACTCTGTCAGGAACAAAAATTTCTGAAGACGGAACTAAATTAGAAAGACTTGAACGTCCTATGACAAAAGACGAAAAAGTCAGATTTCATGAGTATTTTCCGGTACTCGATGTGGATAAAGCCGTAGTAACAGATGAGGCAACACCTCAATACAACTGTATTGCCTGGAGTGGAGGTATAACAGATCAATGGGTATGGCCTCCTCAAATGTATCCTAACCTTTCAGAAGATAAAGCTTTTGACAAATTCTACGCTTCCCGCGGATTTGTACGTGCCGAAAAAGGCGAACTGGCCAGATGGAGTAATGATCAGGGTATTACTCATGGAAGTATATCAGGCCCCGGCCACGGCCCGAGATGGGAGAGTAAATGCGGAGGGGAAGCAAGAATACAGCATGGTTTCGATGAACTTCAGGGAGAAATTTATGGAAAACCTGATACTTTCTATACGAAGGTAAGTGAACCTGCTGTGATGGCAAATAATTTGAAGGGATTGTCTGATGATGTAAAACTTGCACTTAGAGAAAAAGTCCTTGAGGTAAAGCCGGAAATCAGGAAAAAATTTGAGGGCCTTTATGCTTCATGGCAGCAGTTCCAGAAAAATCCGAAAGTCCGTATGTCTGCCAATCCTGCCGATTATTGTAAAACAGAATCCTTCCAGGAAATAGTAAAAATGGGAGGAAGTGTTATTCCTCTTCTTATGGAGAAGATGGGTAAAGGCGATATCTTCTGTCTTCAGGCAGTAGGAGCTATTGCAAAATCAAGCCGTGGACCTGCGAAAGAATTAAAACTTTCAGCAAAAGAAGTAAATACAAGTGAACAGAATAAAGCTTACGCTTTATTGATGAAATGGTGTAATAATTAGTAATCATAATCAGGTTGGCAAAAAGAGTCTGTTTCGACAGACTCTTTTTTCATTATTTATCGACACAATTATCAAACATGTTACTCATAAAGGATATATTTTATTTATGGTAAGTTATTTATTATAATATTTGTATGAAAAACTTATCCTTAGTACCGTAACAGGTAAAAGGGTATCCATAAAAAGCCTTTGCCTGGCAGGCTCTGGAGAAGAAAAATTCGTTTTTTCTATAGTATAAAAAATCAAATAAGGGTTAATTTATTGTCTGTAAAACAAATTATATAAGGCAAATTATTTTTCTTCGTAAGAGCCTGTCAGGCAGAGGCTGATAAAATGGTTACTAATTTACCTGGAGCGGTAATTAGATCCATAAAATAAATTTCAAAATAAATGTAAATAAATCCTATTATTGAAGGATTTTGTTTTTTCTAAAAAGAATTATAATTTCTTAGTAAGAATCTATAAATATTCCCATAGGAAAATAAAGAATCTACGGAATGTTATAAAAATAACTCATATCAGAAGAGAATTATACAAAATTTAAAAAACATTGGAGGTTATATGTCAAATATTTTTAAAACAAAAAATCTGAATATGATTCTTCAGGAATCAGAGGCACAGGAACATAAACTGAAAAGAGCTCTCGGCCCTGTAGATCTTATTGCCCTCGGTGTGGGAGCAATTATAGGAGCAGGTATATTTGCTACAATCGGCTCCGCTACAGCAGGAGGAGCAGCCCATTTAGGTGCAGGGCCTGCCATAATGATATCCTTTATAATAACTGCCATATGCTGTGCCTTTACAGCTTTATGTTATGCAGAATTTGCCTCTCTTATTCCTATATCAGGCTCTGCCTATACCTATTCTTATGCTACTCTGGGAGAGGTCATTGCAT
The DNA here is from genome assembly GCA_937888925.1 of uncultured Synergistia bacterium. The sequence goes on from CALARM010001160.1 coordinate 3,521, forward strand.
GGATAATAGGATGGGATCTTATTATTGAATATGCAGTGGGGAATGTGGCTGTTGCTATTTCATGGAGTGATTATTTTGTCCAGCTTCTGGAAGGACTGGGCATTCATTTTCCTCTATGGCTTGCTACCAATTACAGAGATGGCCTCGCAAACCCTGCCGTTCTTTCACAGGCTCCCCATATAGGTTCTGTTCCTCTTATGTGTAATCTCCCTGCATTCCTTGTAGTTATGTTTATAACATTTGTTCTTGTAGTGGGTATTAAAGAATCTTCTGCAATGAATAATGTTTTTGTAGGATTAAAGCTTCTTATATTGCTTTTCTTTATCATAGTAGGTATAAAATTTATACAGCCTGCAAACTGGCATCCTTTTATGCCGAACGGATGGCAGGGTGTCTTTACCGGTTCTGCTCTTATATTCTTTGCCTATATTGGTTTTGATGCAGTTTCCACTACGGCAGAAGAAGCAAAAAATCCCAGCAGGGATCTCCCTATAGGTATGATGGGTTCTCTGATTATCTGCACCATTGTTTATATATTGATAGCCCTTGTGCTTACTGGAATGGTTCCCTATGCACAGCTTGGCACAGGTGATC
>CALARM010001161.1 GCA_937888925.1 uncultured Synergistia bacterium
AAGTCTCTGGCAGTCAGGAAATCCACCGTGGAAAATCTGGTAGGAATATGATTTGATATTTTTTTATAGTCTATACTATTATTAGGAGGTAAATGATTTTGCAAATTATTAATGGTACAAAAGGGTTTCAATATAGAGGTACTTTATCCGGAACCTCTTTTATGACAGAAAAAAATCAAGATAGAATCGAGTTGAATTATAGTAAACATCTTGAAAGCACGAGGGATTTTCAAAGTGATCTGGAATTACTCAGAAAAACTTCCAATGAAATAAAAAAAGAACAGACGCAAGAAGCAAAAGAGTTTTCTTTAATTGGGAAAATAATAAATTCAGGACCTAAAAACCCGGATAATTGTAAATATGTCAAAAATTTTAAGGAACTCTTTGAAACGGGAAAAGTTAAGCCTGGAGATATTGTCCTTCTTGGTAAATCTTCGAATATTTTATTGAATATAATGGGCAAACTTATACCGGGTGAGTATACTCATGCGGGAATGTATCTGGGAAAAAATGAAAAAGGGGAACATATAGGTATTGAAGGTTGGTGGCCTAAAACTTCTATATGTAAAATTGATTCCTGGCCGAAGTGCTGGAATACATGGTCAATAGTAAGACCTCACCATCCAGATGGAAAAGAATTGACTGATGAAGAAAGCAACAAAACAGTAGACTTTGCCAGAGCTTCTGTAGGATGTGAATATAATTTAAATCTATTAATGAATAATGTTGAAATTCCAATTGATAAGGAGAAAACAGAGTTTTACTGTTCTCAGCTTGTCTGGGCTTCTTATTATTATACGACAGGTATTAATCTCGACCAGAATCCGGACTTTAATATTAAGTATATGTGGGGAATTGCACCTCAGGAACTTCATGATTCGAATAATGTTTCGATTATTGCTAAGGATATAAATAATTCCGAGGTGCAGGAACAGGTAAATACAATTATCTGTAAGGAGTAATAACATTGTCGAAGGAAAAATGACTCCAGATACAGTGGTGGTAAGCAGTGGCAGAACATTTCTGCCACTGCTTTTAAGTATTATTCCTCACAGCAAGATTTGTCTGCTGTCATATCGGGAAATCTCTTTACGATTTCTCCTGTTTCATGGAGAATAACCTTATCTCCTCCGGAAAGTTTATCCTTCTGTTTTTCATCTACCTTTGGAGGAAGGATAAAGACTCCTATTTTATCTCCCACTTTAGCAAATTTCCTGTTTATACAAGCCAGTCCTACCTGATGCTCATCTGTTCCGAGGGCACAGCTTGTGACTTCTCCTATATATTCTCCTCTTACTGATACTACAGGACTTCCGGGTTTTACCATTCTTATGCCTTTAGATATCATTCTGAAGCGTACAATCTCAAGGGTTCTCTTTTCGTCTTTTTCTATGGAACCGGCTCTTCCTACAAAGAAAGGTTTGTGAAATTTGACAAATGAGCCATAACCTGCTTCTACTGGTGTAAGGGAGAATTTACCTGATAGTTCATGACCGTAAAGAGGAAGCCCTGCTTCTGTTCTGGTAGAATCCCTTGCGCCGAGTGCTGTCGGTTTGATACCGAATGGTTTTCCCTTTTCCAGTAAGAGATTCCAGAGTTTTACCTGATGGTCGGGGTGGACATATATTTCAAATCCTACTTCTTCGCCAGTATAGCCTGTTCTTGCTATTATGAGATCCATGTCTTCAGCCACTGTGCGTACAAAGTAGAATTTCTTGAGGTTTTCCAGTTCCCATATAACATCCCTGTCTGTGATAAAGGTTTTTAATATATCCAGAGATGCAGGGCCCTGAAGAGCCATGTCTGCCCTTCTTTCTTTACCGCAGGCATGGTCTCTTAAATTTCTTATCTCTACATCTGCATCTATTTCAGCATAAAGGTTTTCTCTGTTTATTATAACCTTCTTCTCTTTTACAGCATGAAGCCATGCCCAGTCTTTATCAGCATTTGCCGCATTTACTACCATCATATAATGAGTGGGAGGGTCTATACCGTAGACGAGTATATCATCTATGGGAATTCCGTCTGCATCCAGAAGATAGGAATAAACTGCCTGGCCTTTCTGGATTCTCGGAACATAATTTGCGCTTACAAGGTCTAAAAATCGTACTGCATTTTCTCCTTTGAAGTCGAAGATACCCATATGGGATACATCAAACAGGCCTGCTGCCTGCCTTACTGCCATATGTTCTTCTTTAATGCCGCTGTATTTTACCGGCATTTCCCATCCGGCAAAGGGCACAATAGAGGTTTTTGTGGCAAGTTTCTGATGTTCTTCAAAAAGGCCTGTCCTCTGTAAAGTTCCCTGCTTTTCTTCATAGACAAAGGTTGTTTTATCTGATTTTACGGTATCTCCCAGCTTTGTTAATAAAAATTTCTGGCCCACAAAATATGGTTTGGAGAGTTTGAAATATGAAGGTTTTTTATTATAAAGAGAGAGAATATCTTCTCTTTCTTCTCCGTCTATGTAAACAGGGAGTCCTTCCTGCTCTTTAAGCTTATCTCTTGTCTCTGTGCCTGCAGGTTTCACCCCGGCAGAGAGGAGTTTTTCCCATAGTTCGGCAGCTTTTTTACGGTTTATGATGAATTCATATCTCATTGTACATGAACGGGAGATAATTACAGGAGTTCCGTCCATATTATATTCTATAAAATGACCTTCCTTTAATTCTTCCAGGGATGGAAATATTTTTTTGATTGCAGAGTAAGCTTTTGCTCCGTATAAAGCCAGAGCAGATGTGGAAGGCCTGAGATCATTTATTTCACATGGCCCTTCTATTTTTGCAAATAATTCATCTCTGTCAAAGAGAGTGTAACCGATGGATAAAGCTCTGAAATATCTCTTCAGTTTCAGGTGGTTGGGAGCATTACATATTACAAAAAATGTGTCTCTGTCTTTTCTTTTTGAGTCATGCCTCATTATAATGACATCATCAAGGAGTTCATAGTTATGATCAAACATGAAGGATTTCTGGCTCTCTCCCGGTTTCAGTTCATAAATATTATTTGTAGTAATGGCCTGAAGAAAAGCTTTTGCCCTTTCTCCTTTTACTTCTATAATTCCGGAGTCGCTAATATCAAATACCAGACAGTCATCTTCCGAATGTTTAATTTCTTCATCTCCGTAGAAAGCAGGCATTTTATATCCATGATAATCCTTCATCGTGGCAGAAAGTTTTTCATGTTCTTTAATGAGAGGTGTTTCTCTATCGGGCTGATAGGGAAGATCGAAATAGGGATACATTCTTCTTTCCGATAGACCTTCTCCCGGAAATTCCTTTGTAAGACTGTCTATTTCGCATTTCGCATCATCCATGACCGATTGGAGGATTTTTCCTCTTCCCACATAACCTCCGGGCCAGAGATATCTGAAAGGTTTTATAGTTGTAAGAACCTTATGGACAGTGTGGGCAATACGCTTCATTTCCTCTGAGCCCATACCGCGCTGGCTCACCCAGGTAGTGCCGAACCTTATTGCAGAAGGTCTTGCCGCCTTATCATCACCTGCTATGGTGTTTTTATTGCAGACTATGCCGCATATATCCAGAATTCTTGATGCCATTTCTCCGTCAAGTTCATAATGGCTTTCCTGTTTTAT
>CALARM010001162.1 GCA_937888925.1 uncultured Synergistia bacterium
ATAGTGAATATTCTGTGATAAATTTCTTTTTCCATTGCATAAGAATTACCTGTCATTTTTAAACGCAATTGTTATTCTCATAATTATTTTTTAGAAAGGACATCGGTTTTGGCATCCCGTAAATTTTCGGTTTTTCTGAAGGAAAGTTTAATTTTTTTATTTTTCACTCTTCTTTCTGTTCTCTTCTTCTCCCCTGCTCTGCTGAGCGGTATGAGTTATATATACAGAGATATAGAATTTCTCTTTGCTCCCTATCAGATATTAAAGAGAAACATGTTTCTTCACGGTCATATTAATCTATGGAATCCTTACATTTTTTCAGGAGTACCCTATGAGGCAAACATGGGAAGCGGTCCTACCATATTTTATCCATTATCCTTCATTTATTATTTATTTCCTGTAGAAAGGGCTATCGTATATAACTTCATTATACATTTTACCCTTGCAGGTTATTTCATGTATCTTTTTGGCAGATACGGTCTCGGCAGTTCCGTCATAGCATCTGTCACAGGAGGTGTGGCATTCAGTTTCAGCGGTTTTTTCATAACCCATTTAATACATATCTTTATTACAGGCGGTGCCTGGTTACCCCTTCTTTTTCTGTGTTTAAAAATATCTGTTGAAAAAAAATCAATCCTTTTTACTATTATAACGGCCATAGTATCATGTATTTTATTATTATCTGGATTTATGCAGTTAACTTACTATATATATTGCGGGTTAACCCTTTTCTGGTTATGGCTGTTAATAGACAGATTAAAAGATAAATCTCTTACAGGAAAAGACAGAATATTTCTGTTCCTTGTATTTCCATTGATATGTATTATTGCGGTTTTACTGTCATCGATACAGCTTCTGCCTTTTCTGGAATTCCTTAAAGTCACACTCAGGGAAACAGGGGGGGCAGAAATTGCAAATACTTATTCTATGACATGGCAGAGACTTGTCACATTTATAATACCTGATTTTCATGGCAGACCTTGTATGGAGCCATTCAATTCAGGATTTTATCCTCAAAATGATAGCAAATACTGGGTTTACTGGGAAACCTGTGCCTATACAGGCATTACTGCTCTGGTAATGTCTTTTGTAGCAATCTTTTACTCAAAAATGCAAGTGAAATGGTTTTTTCTTATCCTTTTCATTCTGTCATTAATTGCCTCAATGACAGACAATACACCTTTTTATAAAATTTTCATCACCGTCATGCCATTCTATAAATCTCTGAGAAGTCATGGCAGATTTATCATTCTCATGACTTTCTCTATATGCTCTCTCTCTATAACCGGTATGGATGAATTATCATCTTCTACGAGGAAAGAACGGAAAATACCGCCTATTATTTATGTTTTTATATTTTTGAGTATTGCAGCAATCATTATGGCCGTAATAATATCTTCCTATCCTGATGCAACAAAAATACCGGCAGAATATGGCACTATAATACCGGAAAAGAAACATGGCATTATAATATTTGCTGCTATTATGAGTATAATAACTACAGTTATGGTTCTAAACATTTTTAATATAATCTCACGACGGGTATTTTACATATCACTACTGGTTATTACAGTCATCGATATGGCGATCTTTGGTTTTACGTTCAATCCCCCTGCAGATAGTAAATCTTTTCACAACAATACAATAAAATCACAGATGTCTGATTACTCACCGGGAGACGGAAGGGTAGTTAATTTAAACTGGAATGATTATGTAAACAGAGGCCAGATTGAAGGTTTTGAAAGTCTTCAGGGTTTTGATCCTCTGGCAATAGGCTATTATATGAAATATCTCTATTATTCACAGTATGAAACATTGCCTGATAGTAAAGGAATTCAGTATTTAATCAATTTTTCCAATTCATGTATCATAAAAAATTATATAAATAACAGGATGATAGATCTCCTGAACGGTAAATATATTAATATTACAGATATAAATTCTCCTGATGAGCCGGTGCTCTATCAAAATGTCAATGCTCTGCCAAGGGCAGCGGTTTTCTATAATTATAGAGTTATAGAAGGGGACGATGAAGAATTACTTGATTTACTGAACAGTAAAGAATTTGATATCAGAAAAGAACTTATCCTGTCATGTCCTGTTGAATTGCAACAGGTACCTGAAAAATCTTTCGAGAAAGCTTCTATAATAAAATATACGGAAGATCTTATAGAAATACAAGTTAACATAACCACACCTGCCATGCTGTTTCTGAGTGAAATATATTATCCCGGATGGAAAGCATCGGTAGATGGAAAGCCAGAAAAGATATACAGGGCCGACTGTATATTCAGAGCCGTCCCTGTCAGGGAACCGGGGAAACACCATATAAAGGTTTATTTTGATCCGGTATCTTATAAGACAGGTAAAATTATCAGTATTACGACTATTTTCCTGATACTGTGTTATTTTTTCTTCCATATATTACAAAAAAATATAAAAAAACAATAATTTCACAATCCACCTACAGCTCTTGCAGCAAGCACTACAGTAATGATCAGAGACAGGACTACCTGAGCCATCATCAAGACTTTTGCCCTTTTACTGACTACCTGTTCCGAAGTAGGGCCAAAGGTAGTACATGTATTAAATGAAAGAAAAAGATAATCTATCCAGTGAAGCTTATTGCTACCTTCTTTAAAAGGAAATATAAAAGATCCTCCCGGTACAGTACTGTCGACAAGAAGGTACCAGAAAGAAAAAACTATTATATTCATTCCGTAGAGAGCTGCTACATCCCAGAGCATATATAGAGGCTCTCCTCTGCTTTCATGAGCTTTTGATACAAGCAATAATACATTTGCCATTAATTGTAAAGTCACAAGTAACAGGTATATTGTTATAAAACGATTTACAATTACTCGTTTATGAAATCTCCAGAATATCAGTATCAATATAAGAACAAGAAAAAACACTCCATAAATTATCTCATTTACATTTTTTAAAAATAGATTTATATTATCTGCAAATACAACTGTTTTACTCAGTTCTTTTCCTACAATATAATTGGATATATGAACAATAATCAAAGAAAAAACTATTTCCAGCAAATCCCATTTCATATCAGTAAACTTCCTCAGTGGTTGTAAAAAAATAACCATATTTATAATCGTGACGCGTGACGGGAGGACAATAACCATAATTTACCGGGGTTATTTTCTTACCGTTCTGTAATTTTAAAAATTATAACAGGTACCATTTTAAATTTCAATGAAAAAAGGAAATATAATATGAATGGATAATAATTATATTTTATAAGATAAAAATTAATA
>CALARM010001163.1 GCA_937888925.1 uncultured Synergistia bacterium
CAGAGCCTGCCAGGCAGAAGCTTTTTATGAATACCCTTTTACATGTTACGGTACTTAGCAGGAATTTAAAAATAACTTATAGAATTTTCATTATGTGAAGAATCAAGAGTGAAGAGTGAAGAATAAAGAGTGAAGAGTAAAGGGGCTTTATTAAATATTAATGCTCAACTCGGTGAAATATAATCTTGTCAGAAATATGATAAAATATTAAGGGGGATAAGTTTATGGGGATAAAAGACTGGTTACTGGATAAAAAATTCAAAAACCTGCTAAAAGGTCTTGAGAGCAATAGCCTTGATGTACAGAGGAAATCTGCTCTTGGTCTTCTGGAAATAAAAGATCAAATTATAGATGAACTGGTGGAAAATTTTGACACCATGCGCCCTGGAGGGAAAAAAAATCTGGTAGTAGTCATGGGCAAAATAAAAAATGAAAAATCTGCAGGTCTTTTAATAAACATACTTAAAGACAGCGATGTACTTTTAAGAGATAAAGCTGTAGAATCCCTACTTGCTATAGGTAAAGAGCTCGTAGCTGAAAGACTCCTTGATGCAATGAAAGACGGCAATAGAGGGTTCCTGTCTGAAGCTTTAAAAGTGCTTAACAGAATGGATATCGGTGATATACCTAAAGATAAAAAAATTCACTATTTTATAGCAAGAGACGAATATCATGAATGTGTGGATATTGGAGGAGCAACTGTAGAGCCTCTGTTGCAGTCTCTTGAAGAACACAAAGAAGATTCGGACAGGAAAAGATCAATCGTTATAGCTCTCGGTAAACTGGGAGATCCGAAAGCAGTACCTCAATTAATAGGGCTCCTTTACGATCAGGATAAATATGTAAGAGAAAGAACAGTGGAAGCTCTTGGATTAATAGGTGACAGAAAAGCAATTCCGTCTCTCGTTAAAATGCTTGAAGACAGTAACGCCTGGGTAAGGAAAGCTGTAGTAAAAGCCCTTGATGAACTCTGCTGGGTACCTGATGATAAATATACTGAAGCACAGTATAATCTGGCAAAGAAAAACTACAAAAAATGTATAGAAATAGGTAAACCTGCAGTAAACCTGATGGTAAGTATATTAGAAAAAGCCGAGGATCAGGATGTTGAAACAATACAGGAAATAATAAAAGCTCTTGGAAAAATAGGAGATGCTAAATCTACAGGCGTTCTTATAAGTTATTTAAAAGATAATAATAATGCCATAAGAAATGCTGCAATAGAGGCACTTACGGATATAGGGCCTGTAGCTTCTGCTAATATATTGAAAGAACTGAATGAAGCAAAAGAAGAAAAAACAAAAGATGCACTGGTAAAAGTACTTGGAGATATTGGTGATGAACAGTCTGCAACAACACTTATAGATCTGTTTATTAAAGAAAAAGCTTCTATTAAAGCAACAATCGCGTCATCTCTCGGGAAAATAAAGTGTAAAGACGCAGTAGGGCCATTAATTGAAGTTATTAAAGACAAATCAGGAGGCAGGCAGGTTGTGGAGAATGCTATTACAGCCCTCGGAGAAATAGGTGACAAAAGAGCAGTAGAACCTCTTCTGGACATCATGCATGAAGGGCAATATCTTATGGGTAAAGTTAAAAATATTACAGCCCAGGCTCTCGGGAAAATAGGTGATGAAAGAGCAGTAACAACACTGGTAGAAAATATTCAGGACAAAGGTTGCGCAATGAGCTGTATTGAAGCTCTTGGTTCTATGGCCTGTCCGGAATCTGCGGAAGCCCTTTATCTGATTATGGTAGGAGAGATAGAATGTTCTATAGATACCAGAATATCAGCAGTGAAATCCCTGGAAGGCATAGGAGGAGAAGAAATTCAGGCAATACTCTATGCCAGTCTGGAAGAAATTAAAGATGAAAAAGTCAAAAAAGAAGTCGTTAAATCCCTCTCCAATCTCGGTGTTGATATAACACACAAACAGGGCAGCAAATTTAACAGAAAGAAATTATAGGGAGGTAATTCTGTGGCAGACGAGATACAAAAAATATTTCAGGAAAGAAAAGTTAAAGGTATAATCCAGAAGCTGAACACGGCAAATCCTGAAAAGTTAATAGACCAGCTTGTCGAAGTAGGCCCCGATGCATGTAATTATCTTATCTCTGCTCTGAGAAACAAGGATTTCAGAATCAGGAAAAATGCTGCTATAGCACTGGGAAAGATAAAAGATAAAAAGGCTATAGAACCGCTTACAAGGGTACTTACGGAAGATGCCAATGAAGAAGTTCAAAAGGGAGCGGAAACAGGCCTTGTTGAACTCGGTTATAACTCAATGAAAAGCCTTATAAAACTGCTTGAAGAAGATGAACTGGATAATGAAAAAAAGAAAAAAATAGCCGGTGCCCTTGATCACATGGAATTACATAACCTCACAAAAAATAATCAGGCAGTCTATCATCTGGCAAAAGGTAATTTCGCAGAATGTGCCAGAATCGGAGCTCCTGCAGTACCTTATCTGATAAAAGCCTTAAACAAAGGAGACAATGATTTAAAAGAAAAAGCAGACACAACTCTTTTAAGAATAGGCATACCGGCTCTTCCTGATCTTATAAATACTCTGTCTGGTATGGATGATACTCTGCGAGATTATGTGATTGCTATACTTGATAGAATGGATGTTAATACATTTCATACGTCTGAAAAAGCTTCTTATTTTCTGGCAAAAGGAAATATGGAAGCATGTCTGGAACTTAAAAACGCCGCAGTAAATCCATTAATCAGAGCACTCGAAGATCCGAGAAGGGATGTTGTTCGTAATGCCATAGAAGGCCTTAAAAAACTTGGCTCTCTCTCTGTAGATGAACTGATAAAGGAACTTAAAGGCAGAAAAAGAAAAACTAAAGG
>CALARM010001164.1 GCA_937888925.1 uncultured Synergistia bacterium
GGGCTTTTTTGAGCAGTTCCACTATATTATATAAAAAGCCTGTATCTTCATGCATCTCTTCTTCTATCATTTCATAAACATCATCATTAACTTCCATTATTTCCTTCTGATCTTCATCTATATAAGGAAGATCATTGGGGCTTTCTGCCGTAAGGGCTTTAAAGATAATAAGATACTTATCCTTTGAAAGTTTCAGATAGAGTTTTATTGGGCCTTCAATATAAAGCTCTACGGTACGGTCAAAAAATTTGTCCATATCCTCTATGAATTCATCCAGTTCTTCCTGATCTTCCCAGGATTTCAAATAGGCATATAACCTTACAAGATCATCATCATGGAGGTCATCTTCATCTCTTTCGGAATAGGTTCTGGCTATGTCTACCGATCTGTCAAGATAATTCAGATAGACTTCACCTCTTTTATTAATGGTACCAAAATACCTGAGCCAGTTCAAAAAATTATCTACATGTTCCATAAAAAGGGACTGAAAATCATTGAGTTGTAATAATTTTATTACAGAATTACTCCAGTGGCTATGGGGGTATTTCTTTAAAAACCGTCTGATACCGCTGTCATATATATCAAAACGACTTCTCTCTTTCAATGCTCTGAAAGAAGCGAGATCTTCCCTCTTCTGATAGAGTCTTTCCCACCTGGAAGAAAATATGGAGCTCAGAATATTTACTGTAGAAGTAACCCACATATGATAACCTTTAATCTTTCCATAATCCTTCTCCCCGAGTTTACCATATTTCTCCTTTAAAAGTTTGCTGCTGGCTTTAGTTATTGCCTGATTAAGCCTTTTTAATTCTCTGCCTTTTACATGGCTGAAACTCTCCAGGTCACATTCTTTTTTCCTTGAACTCATTATAACAACCTCCTTTGGATAGAATTAACGGTCATAAACATCCGTATTCTTGATAATATCTCCTTCCAGTCCCAACAGATAATCAGAATTAATATCTTTACCAAGAAGAATTCTTACTTCTTTTTCCAAAGGAAGGGAGGTACTGACAACACAGAGATTTTCCTGATCAGTAAGATCCATATCACTGTCTTCATCAACCTCACGAATATAAATATTATCTTTTGACCTCATACCTTTTTCAATCTCTTCATGCTGACGGAGATATTCCCTTACAGTTCTTTCAAAATAACGTTTACCTCCGCCCTGAAGTTTCACATCTTCCACATAAAGTATGGGGCCTCCGCTTTCTGTAGGCACCATCTGACCTCTTTTACCGCAGTAGCCTGTAAACACCCTGTCCATAGTCTTCGAACTGCCTATATGTTTTATCTTTGCACCGAATTTATTCAGATTACCGCTTATTTTTATATCTCTTATAGGTTTATCGGTAAGGACGCCATTTTCAATCAAAAATCCGAGGCGTCCTGAAATCTGAAATTCTCCTGTATTTGTTTCCACCCATCCGCCGTCACAGGTTTTAAGATAAACACCTTTTTTGGATTTCGGAACAAGAGCTATAATATCTTCAAGCTTATCTTTACCATTTTCATCATCAGGCAATATATAAGTATTGGTCATTCTGACAAGGGGAGGCTTATCATATTTCTCTGTTCTCACATTACCTGAAAGGCCATGTTTTACCATTTCATCCCTTATATCTCCTGTAAGACCATCCATTATCTCATTCCTGGTATATCTGGAATTAAGAACCAGTTTCTGAACACCATCCTGTATTAAAGCAGTTCTCTTCGGTATTGTGCCATGTTCGTCTACTATTACACTGCCGAAAGCATTCTTTATCTTCTTTTTACCTACATCAAAATTACACAGGCCTGTGTCAATAATATTAAATTTCGTATTTTCCGAAACCTGTCCTCCTATACGGCCTTTAAGATTTATCTCTGCAGCTTTTGTTTTCTTATTCGTTATTATAACATCTGCTTCAGAGGAATGACCGTAGACTTCGTGGGCAAGAACACCTGTAACACCACTGCTCAGGACTACAGGGCATTCGGAACCGAGTATTGATGTTGACTGTGCTCTATCAAGGTCTATGGCATCTTTACTTACTTCTTTTGCAAGAGCCCTGACTATGTCGACATAGTCTTTATCTTTATCCGCTTCATCACGTTTCAGGATTTCCGTTCCTCCCATAGCACCTCTTATGGCACCGAAAGCTTTATTATTATCCTTTGTTTCTATCTGAATGGAAATTCCTACCCTTGGTGTTACAGTATCAATTATATTATCATCTGTATCTGAATATTCCATAACATCGGCAATCTTGAAGAAAGCAACCTTTATATCCTTTACCTTGGCCCCCATTTCCTGTTTGACTACCTGCCTGGCATTGGCAACAAGATTAACGGCAAGGTCAAGATTTACACCTTCTTCTATATTCCTGTTCATGGAAAGAATATTCTTTTCAGGTGAATGATAGAAGGGGAAAAACGGTTCGTCTTCTTCATCTATTTTGCGCTGAACCTGTTCACCTTTTTTCTGTGCATCTTCAATGATATTCTTTATAAGTTTATACCCTGCAGAATTAACTTCAAATTCCTTGACTATCGTATCATTACCTGAAAGATTTACTGACTGAACAGAAAAATCTTTTGTAGCCACTTCACCGCGAAGACCTATAAAAAAGCGCTGAATACGTTTCTCTCCCTGGGGAGTAAATTCATTACCCGAGGTTTTAACCTGAGGTATTCCTTTTTCATCTGTCGTAATAACAGTTCCATATCTGGAACCCATATAAAGGCCAATCCAGTCAATCTCTCTTCCTGGAGTACTTTCCTGAAAGGATTTAAATCCCCTGTTATTAATCTGGGCAAAATCATTTTTCAAGAGGTGATATTCATCGGGAGGCAATTTTTGTTCCCCTTCAGGACAATAGGCATCGACAAAGTCTTTGTATCCTCTAATCTCTTCCTTTTCAGAAGGCTTAGGGGCTTCTTCTTTAGTAGTTTCCGGGGCATTTTCTTCTGTCTTTTTGGTATTTTCTATGTTATCCATAAATATCCTGACCGATAAAAGTCAGGCAACTCCTCCTCTCAATTTTTTAATCTTCAAAATCCATTCACTCTGCCACTTTAATTATAACATTTTTTCAAATTACTTATCAACAAATTGTTTGGATTATTTAGTTTTTTTTAATATCTTCAATGAATCACTGAAGTTACTTCGTTTTATCAATAATTTTTCAAAAATATAATAATTGAAATATTTACGAAATAAGAAGGATTTTTCCATCCGTCTGTCTTATATTTATAGATAATGTCTTACTCTATTTATATATTGTTATAAAACTTGTATTATAAGGATTATATGAATATCTATGAATGATAAAGAAAAAGAGCAAAAAAATCTTGTAAGTGGAGGCCAGTTTGTTTTTGACGATGATGAACCTCCTGCTCCATTACCGCCTGTTCCGAAACAGAAAGAGGAGGTTTCTGAAAAGCCAAAATACAAACTAATAGGCGGTTCTTTCCATTTTGAAGAGGAAGAAAAGAAAAAAGAACCTC
>CALARM010001165.1 GCA_937888925.1 uncultured Synergistia bacterium
GAGGGGAGAGATTGTATAAATCGTTTGAAAATAAAGATTTTTTTCATATCACCTTCAGAATAGGGTTTTGTCATTAATTCTGTTATGGAAATAGTGGATATCAATGCTTTTAAAATATCACAACTGATAGACATAATCAGCATTTCAGTAAGGTCACTGTAAGGTTTTATATCTTCAAGATGATAAATCAATATAGAACTGTCAGGGCAAATAATATTAATGTTTTCTATATCTTTAGAAAATTTTGATTTATCTGCTTTCATAACCAGGAAGCTCTTTCTTTTTTAATATAATCTTCCACTTCTTCCCTGGTTTTACCCCACGTACCCTTCATAATACCACGGGTAGACTTTGCATAAAGTTCAGGAGTTGTTAGCACAACACCGTCTTCCTGCAATATCATTATAACCCTGTCATCTTCTTTTATACTCAATTTTTCCCTCATTTCTTTAGGTAAAACAATTTGACCTTTCTTGCTCATTCTTACTGTTCTGGTTAAAGTCATACAAAAATCACCCCATTTTGATTGTAAACTTTTTGTAGGAAAATATCAAGATGACAGGTTGTAAAAATAAATATTAATAAAAAGCAGGGGAAATATATATTTTTATGAAATAGTAAAATTTACGAAGAGAGAATCTTCAACACTTTATCCCCGGAATGAATTTATTTTGGAACAGGTAATACTGTAGGCCAGATGGAATGACACATGAACAAATAAATGTTATGTTTAGATCCGGTATAGATATGTCAGTAATAGTTTCAAAATAAAAATTACTTAAGGCAAAAATAGTCTGGAAAGGATAAAAAAATGGAAGAAAAATATTATGAACTGACTCACCCCCAGAAAAGAATCTGGTTTACTGAAGAGAAATATGAAGGGACATCCTTTGCAAATCTGGCTCTAACTGTTAAATACAGAGAGAAAATTGATTTTCCCCTCTTAGAAAAAGCTATAAATATAGTAATTAAACAAAATGAAGGCATGAGAATAAGACTCGGAAAAACAGATAATCGGATTTTACAATATATCTCTCCCTTTGAAGAATATGTTCCGCCATTTATAGATTTTTCCGGCAAAGATGAAGATACGTTTAATACATGGGTTAAGAATAAGACACTTGAACCGTTTATCCTTACAGACAGCTACCTCTTCATCTTTTTTCTGATAAAATTCAATGAGAAAGAAGAAGGATACTATATAAAAACACACCATGCTATCTCGGACGGATGGACTCTGGGTATGATCTTTCAAGAAGTAGAATATTATTACGATATACTTAAAAATAGTACAGAATGTGAAGTGAAATCTTATTCGTCCTATATTCAGTTTATTTCCGATGAAAGGGCATATCTTTCATCTCCTGATGCTGAAAGAGACAGAGAATTCTGGATGAATTATCTTTCCCCTCTTCCGGAAGAAGTAAATCTTTCGGAAAAAAAAGTAAAGGCAACCGGTATCTGTGCAAAATCCCTATCTATTAAAATCCCGGCTGAATTAAGTGAAAAAATATATGGTTACTGTAAGGAATATAAATCATCTGTCTTTAAACTTATACTTTCCTGTTTTGCCATATATATTACAGGGGTTACTTCTTCAGAGGAAGCAGTCATAGGGAGTGCGAACCATAACAGAAGTACAAAAGACCAGAAGAATATGACAGGTATGTTTGTAAGCACCATTCCTTTAAGAATCATTCCTGATAAAGATATGGATTTCAACAGTTTTGTGGAAAAAACAGGTAATGATATCAATTATATTATAAAAAACCATGCCAGATATCCCTTTGATATTCTGGCAGGAGAAGTTCGAAAGAAATATGGTGTAAGACCTGATTATCTTTTAAATCTAACCCTCATAGGTCATCCTCCCATGGAAGACGCACGGAAACAGGTTGAGCGTATCTATCCTGATTATGAACCGTCTGATATGGCAATTCATATTTTTGAAAAAACGGATCATAATAAAAAATATATTGAACTCGAATGGGACTACCAGACAGAAAAATTTGCCGGAGAACATATAGAAAGAATTCACACTCTGATCTGTCAGATCATAAGTGATGCCATCTCGGAACCACATAAAAAAATCTCCCGTATAAAAATGTGCCCTCCTGAGGAAGAAAAGATGATCTTTGAAAAATTTAATAATACCTTCTTTGAAATTCCTGAACATGCTACAGTTCACGAATTATTTGAACAGCAGGCAGAACTTCATCCTGATAAACCTGCAGTAGTATATGAAGAACAAAAACTTACTTACGGAGAATTAAACAGACAGGCGAACCAGATTGCCGCAGGGTTAAGAAAAGACGGGGTGAAACCGGATATGCCTGTGGGAATACTCCTTGACAGTTCTCCTGAGATGATAGTAAGTATTCTTGGAGTGCTGAAAGCAGGAGGATTTTATGTTCCCATAGATCCCGATTACCCTCAGGAAAGAATTTCTTATATGCTTTCAGACAGCGGTGCAAAAATACTTCTCACGAAAAAAAGTCTTTTTAATAAATTTACATTCGATGGAATAATCTATGATCTCGAAGAGAGGAATTTTTTTCGCGGCAACAGAGGAAATCCTGAAAAAGTAAACACTTCTCATGATCTTGTTTATATTATTTATACATCGGGAACTACGGGAAGACCTAAAGGTGTCCTTATAGAGCATCATTCTTTGATTAATCTCTCTACATGGTATATCCATACTCATGGTATAACATGTGATGATAATGCATCAAAATATATGGCTCCTGCCTTTGATTCATCAGTAGCAGAAATCTACCCTTCTCTCCTTGCCGGTGCCACTGTACATATTATCCCGAAATCAATAAGGCTTTCTCCTTTACAGTTAAATGAATATTATGAAACTCATCATATTACGACAGCCCTTCTTCCGACTCAGTTCGGAGAACAGTTTATGGAACTTACAAAAAATCAATCTCTTAAATGGCTTTTAATAGCGGGAGAAAAACTGAAGAGTTTTACACCTCAGAGATATACTGTATATAATGGTTATGGCCCCACTGAATACACAGTGGAAACGAGTTTTTTTACTATTGATAAATATTATGAAAATATTCCCATAGGTAAGCCTGCATATAATACTTCTGTCTACATAGTGGATTCCTGTGAGAATCTTCAACCTGTAGGAGGACCCGGTGAACTCTGCATATCCGGGAAGGGACTTTCAAGGGGATATCTTAACAGGAAAGAGCTTACGGAGCAGAAATTCGTAAATAATCCCTTTAAAGAAGGAACAAAAATGTATAAAACAGGAGACCTTGCCAGATGGCTTCCTGACGGTAATCTGGAATTTTTGGGAAGGATTGACAGACAGGTTAAAATAAGGGGTTTTCGAATAGAACTTGCAGAGATTGAACAGGCCATGAAAAGTTTTGACTTTATTGAAGAAGCAGTGGTAGTGGATCATATGGATGAAAATAACAGACTCTATCTCTGCGGCTACTATATTTCAGATGAAGAAATAGATACTGAAAGATTAAAAAGAGAACTTACAAAAAATCTTCCTGATTATATGATTCCCAGATATATTCTGAAAATTGATAAAATCCCTCTCACACCTCATGGAAAAGTGGACAAAAAAGCTCTTCCCGTGCCCGATAAAAGTCTCCTCTCTTCCGGTTATGTTGCTCCCGCAACAGATGAAGAAAGGTTCATGGCACAGATATGGAAAGATGTACTCAAATGCGGAGAGGTAGGAATTTATGACGATTTTTTCAGTCTCGGAGGAGACTCTATTATGAGTATTCAGGCTGTGGCAAGGGCCAGAGAGGCAGGTATTAATATTTCTGCAGGCATGTTACAGGTCTATCCTACAATTGCCGAACTTCTTGAACATGTCCTTATTTCGAAACATCCTGTAGAGGAAAAAAAGGAAGAAGTCATAAGCCATGTGACTATCCCTCTGTCACTCAGGGACAGTGACCGGTCTTCTATTGAAGCCATATACGGTCTGGCACCTCTTCAGGAAGGACTCCTCTTTCATGCCATGGCATCTCCCGACGCAGATCTGTACTGCACACAGATGTGCTGGAGCTATGAAGGAGAACTTCATATAGATGCATTGAAAGAGGCATGGAGTGATATTTTTTCTGCCCACCCTGTTTTTCGTACAGGTTTTATCTGGGAAGAAAGTGCTGTCCAGATAGTTTACAGAGAAGTTTCTCTTCCATGGTATACAATGGATCTCAGTGGAACGGACAGAGAAAAACATGAAGAAGAAATAGAAAAGATAAGGAAAAATATAAGACGTGAGGGATTTAATCTGAATAAGCCTCCTCTCCTTTCTTTTTATCTTATAAGGCTCGGGAACTGTGAATACAGGTTTATATGGTCATATCATCATATCATTCTGGACGGATGGTCAATTCCTTTAATCCTGAAAGAACTCTATGGAAGATATGAAGCAATTGTACATAAAGAAAATTTTTATTTCAAAGCTCCTGAACCATTTGAAGCCTATATAAAATGGCTTTCTGTACAGGATAAAGAAAAAACTATAGATTACTGGAAAAAGGCACTTTCAGATTTTTCCTCTCCCACTCCTCTTACAGTAAATCATTCCCGCCCGGATATTCATAAACCGGTTGAACATATGAAAGATTATGTCCGTAATATTTCTGAAGATTTTCTTGCCGAATGTCAGGAATTTGCCCGTTCTGTCAGGGTAACAGTCAATACTCTGCTTCAACTGGCCTGGTACTCGGTGCTGGCCTGTTACAGCGGACATGATGATGTACTGTCCGGCATTACTGTTTCAGGAAGGCCTTCTGAACTCGACGGAGTTGAGAACATGATAGGACTCTTTATAAATACTGTTCCCTTTAGAGTCAAACTTGCTCCTTCAGAATCGGCAGTGTATAATCTTAAACATATTCATAGTGCCATACAGGAGTGCAATAATTTCGGCCATATATCTCTGAATAAACTTCAGTCTCTTTCGAGTATTCCTCCGGGAGAATCACTTTTTTACAGTCTTTATGTTTTCGAAAATTTCCCCTTTCATGAGAATTACTATGAAACTCCTGTTATAGCAGTGAAAGATTTGAAAGCCTATCAGAAAACCACCTATCCTCTGAATATCATTCTCATACCGGAAAAAGAACTTGCCCTTCAGATTTCCTATGATGGAGATTGTTTTACGGAAGATGTAATAAAAAATCTTGCCTGTCATATAGAATCTGCACTGAAATGGATAGTTCATAATTCTGAAAGTCCCCTGAAAGATATAAATATACTTTCTGAAAGAGAAAAACACCTGTTAGTAAAAACCTTCAATGATACTTATTATGATTTCCCTCAGGACGTGACAATTCATGATCTCATAGAGAAACAGGCAGAGCTGCACTCAGGCAGAATAGCTGTCGTTTATAAAGATGAAAAACTGTCTTACAGAGAATTAAATGAAAGAGCGAATAAACTGGCTCATTTCCTCAGGAGGGAAGGAGTAAAGCCTGATAGCAGGGTAGCCATACTTCTGGAGCGATCGTGCCATATGATTGTAAGTATTCTATCTGTATTAAAAGCAGGCGGAGCCTATGTCCCAATAGACCCTGAATACCCTGTTGAGAGAATAAAATACATACTCTCTGACAGCGGTTCCATTATGTTAATAACAGAACCTTATCTGGCTGAGAAGATAAAACCTTCTATTAAAGTACTGGATATAACATCTCCCGATGTTTATACAGGGAGTATTGAAAACCCTGAATATATAAATACATCGAAGGATCTTGCCTATATTATCTATACATCAGGTTCGACAGGTCAGCCGAAAGGTGCGATGATAGAACACCAATCCCTTGTAAATATGTGTCTCTGGCATAAAAATATCCATCAGTTAAGTGAGCAGGACAGTATGACAAAATACGCATCTTTCGGATTTGATGCATCTGTATGGGAAATATTTCCCTGTCTCATATCAGGTGCTGCACTCTATGTAATACCTGAAGATATAAGACTTTCTCCATCTGAATTAAATAGTTATTTTGAGGAGCATAATATAACTGTAAGTTATCTGCCCACTCAATTTGCGGAACAGTTTATGGAAATGTTTGACACCAGAACTCTCAGGTGGTTGGATACCGGCGGAGATAAATTTAGAACCTTCAGGAAGAAAAACTATAATATAGTAAATAATTATGGTCCTACCGAATATACAGTGTGCACCACGAGTTTTATCATAGATAAATATTATGAAAATATTCCTATAGGAAAACCTCTTTATAATACAAGGGTTTATATTCTGGATAAATACAATAGACTTACTCCTATGTGTGTGCCTGGAGAACTGTGTATATGCGGTGCCGGTATGGCAAGGGGCTATCTGAACAGAGATGAACTTACTGCAGAAAAATTTGTAGAAAATCCCTTTGAGCCGGGGAAGAGGATGTACAGAACAGGTGATCTTGCCAGATGGCTCCCTGACGGAAATATTGAATTCCTCGGAAGAATTGATCAGCAGGTAAAAATAAGAGGTTTTCGTATTGAATTAGGCGAAATAGAAGAAGCTCTTAAAAAGATAGATTCCGTAAAAGATGCAGCAGTCGTTGATAGAAGTGATAAACAGGGAAATAAATATCTCTGTGCCTGTTACATAAGTGATGTAAAATTTAAATCTTCTGAATTACAGAAAGAACTTTCACAGTTCCTGCCCGATTACATGATCCCGTCATGCTTTATAAAAATCGA
>CALARM010001166.1 GCA_937888925.1 uncultured Synergistia bacterium
ATAAAATATTCAGCCTGCCATTAAATGTGACAGGCTGAATATTTTATTTTAAATATCTAAAATTTCTCAATAACCTTCTGATGTGGTTTAATCATTTCTTCCTTTGCCTTTTTATAAAATTCTTTTTTCATGCCGGGCATCATTAACATTACAGCATATAAAAGATTTTGAAGTCTCTCTCCAATATTTTTATGAGGGTAATCAAAAAGATTGTGTTTTTTATAATACAGATAATCTGCTCTGAACATGCCCCAGTTTCTGTAAACAAGATCACGAAATATCATATGACCTCCTGCTTCAAGATATGTTCCGGGCTTTACGAATTTTTCTTCTATTCCGGCGACCATCTGTTTTCCCAGTGTCTCAATAAGAGATGTTATATGATTTGAATCTTCATATTCATCTGTAACTATACCTGCCAGATTGGCTCTGCCCACCTGTACTTTAGCTTCCAGAACCTGTCTTAAATTTGCTATATCTCTGAGAGGGCCTGATATGAGATAACCGAACTGTTTTCCTTCATATACAGGGCAATGGCCTTTAACGAAACTTCGATCCATATACATCTTCCACCGGGACGATAAATATCTGTCTTTTATTCTTGCAGCCATTACAACCCC
This sequence comes from uncultured Synergistia bacterium, assembly GCA_937888925.1. Next base: position 621 of record CALARM010001166.1, read on the forward strand.
GTCTGCAGTAAGAACATGTTTATTTATAATATCGGCGAACCCGTCTTTATATATACACTCATTATCATAGGTGCATAAATAACAGCTCAAACAACCTCCTTTTATATCAGCATCCCTTATATTAATTACCTGGCATGGGCAGATTTTTTGAAAAACCTGTACCATTCTGTTTAAATTAATATCTTCTTCTTTTGCATCTGTAAGAATTACTATCTTTTTATTGCTTTTATTTGAAGTTTCCTTTATTTCAGCCGGCTTATATTCAGGCATTTCATAACAGGGTGACTTAAATTTTCTTTCTACAGGCATTTTTTCTTTGATAAAATTAAAGAAATTTTTGGCGAATTTAAGCACCATTTCCCTTCCACTATCTTTAAGTAAATCCTGCATTTCCGCAGAGTATCCGTCAACATATCTCATTCCCAGATCTTCTGAGATTGAATGAATATAATTATGGGCAGTATGATCGTAAAAATGAACGGACGTAGTAATTGCCGTCGCATATTTATCTTTAAATATATCCTTTTTATTTTTTTCAAAGACAAGTTCCGCAAACCTGTGAACAGGAGAAGGTGCCAGGAAAACATAGACAGGAAAAACCCATATAATGCCATCAGATTTTTCTATTTCTTCAAGTATTGAGTCGAAAAATACTTCTCCTTTTTCTATCTTATTTATCTCTTTCCCTATATGAAAGATATTGAATTCATGTTCCGGAAAATGTTTTTTTATATAATTCAAATATTGCAGAGTAAGGCTTGGTTCTCCCTTCGGGCTCCCACTTAAAACTGAAATTTTCATTATAAAGAACCTCCTTTAAAATTTTCTATAGTTTCATTACACCATTCAATCATAGCACTGCTTACCTTTATGCCGCAGCGAACAGTTGACAACCAGTAAGGCAAAGCTGTTTCATTTCCATATTCTTTTTTCAAACATGCTTCTATAGTCAGATATTTTTCCAGGAGCGCAGAATGTTCTTCTTTAAATCTCTGAAGATGTTTGATATTTTCAGAGATGGGAATTTCTTTTCCGAAAAAGAGTTTTAATAAGATTTCTACTCTTTCTCTATGAGGTTCTGCCGGTTCAAGAAGCCAGGTACGAAGTTTTTCACGGCCACGGTCAGTAATAGTATAAACATGCCTTGAAGGTTTACCTTCTCTTGTTTCTACAGCTTCTCTTATAACAAAACCTTCTTCTGTGAGTTGTTTTATTACAGGATAGATCTGTCCGTAACTTTCACTCCAGAAATTACCGAGACTTTCTTCAACAGCCTTTTTTATATCATAACCTGATACAGGCTTTTCGGCCATAAGGCCGAGTACTGCATATTTTGTCTTATTTTCTCTTGCCATAATATCTCCTTGATGTAAATCTTTTCGCTATATATTTTTAAGTTATATATCTTTTAGATATATTATAATGTGAAAAATTTCATCTGTCAAGAGATATTTATTGTAATTTAGAGGCGTGGCAGTTCGTGAATTGATTCTACAAATTGATTAATAATATTCTTTTATATAAGCATAAGCTCTGTCAAATAAATCCTGTTCTTTATGAAGCTTATATTTCAATAAAGTTTTCCTGAGTGCCTGCTTTACTTCTCTTTCCCCGGCATTTGTCCATTTCCATCCTTCAAACCTTACAGTTCTTACCATACTGTCTATATCATCTACTATTCTCTCTATCATTTTAGGAGTCTTCAGATTTTTTGTTTCGTGAAAGAGTTCTGTAAGAGCAGCTTTTGCTTTATTTCTTTCATCATCAGAATCTGCTTCTCTCTCTGCTTCCAGAACCTCTCTGGCAAGACTCAATAAGGTTTTAAGATATTCCAGGCTGTTTAAGAAACCCTGTTCATATCGTTCTTTTAATTCTTCAAGTTTTTTTCCGAGAGCTATGAATTTCTGTTTTTCCCTGTGTTTTCTCAACCTTGTTATGAGTTTTATTTCTATCAATTTATGGGCATTTGAATTGTTTTTTACCAGTTCCTCTACCATTTCTTTATCCAGAACGATTTTTTCAAGGTCATCCCTTATAGCTTCTACCTGTATATTCTGGTTTATAATTTCCAGGGTCTTCGCGCCCAGAGCATGCCAGATGAGTTTTCCATGTCCGTCTGCAGGCTGAACTGACTCATAAACATGGGTAAGCCATTTATAATCTGCTCTGTAATTGTTTAACATAGTATCAGGGGAAATTGCTTCCCAGAGTTTCGAGAGAATAGAATAATCTGCAGCAAATTCATCTCTTGTTTCATTATCAGGCAAACATTCCTGAGCGGCAATAAGACCTTCATAACCGGGAATAGTTCTGTCAATATGAGGGAAATACCTCAGACACCTGTCCATAGCCTCATAGAATGTATTCCTCACAAGAGAGAAATTATTTATGGCATCTCTTATATTTTCTTCATTATAGGTAAGGGTTTTGGCTATATTATCAAATATTCCTATATAGTCCACTATAAGGCCGTGAGTTTTATCTCTGTAAGGTCTGTTTGTACGGCATACTGCCTGAAGTAAAGTGTGATCTTTTAATATTTTATCCATATACATTGTCTGAAGTATTGGTGCGTCAAAACCTGCAAGGAGTTTTGCCGTTACTATGAGGATTTTTAAAGAGCTGTCAGGGTCATTGAATTTATTCCTTATTTCCTCTTCTTCTTCCTTTTTTCTGCTCCATCTTTTTTTCCATTCAACTGGATCTCTCTGATTAACTGTCATTACTATATCAGTATATTCTTCCAGCAATATTTTATCAAAGGCAGATTTATAGTCCACACAACTCTGTCTGTCATAAGAGACTACCATAGCTTTAAATCCTTCCGGATCAACACTGTTCCTGTAATGTTTTATTATATCTTCTGAAACTTTTTTAATACGTTCTGGATTTCTGACAATAGTGGCCATTTTCCCGGCTCTTTTTGATATCTCAGATGCTTCTTCTTCCGATAAATCATCTATAATAGTCGAAATTTCTTCATCAATTGTTTCCCTGTCGATATGCATTTCCACAAGTCTCGGTTCAAAGTGAAGAGGCAAAGTTGCCTCATCTCTTAAGGAATCTTCAAAGGAATATCTGGAAAGATATCCTCTTTCATCTCCTTCTGCACCGAAGGTAATAAAAGTATTGCGGTCTTTTTTATTTATCGGTGTTCCTGTAAGGCCGAAGAAAAAAGCTGATGGCAGAGCAGTTCTCATTCTGATTCCCAGATCACCTTCCTGGGTTCTATGGGCTTCGTCTACCATGACAATTATATTATTTCTTTTGTTAAGCACTGTATCTGCTTCTTTGAATTTATGTATTGTAGTAATAATTATTTTTCTTATGTCTCTTTCAAGCAGTTCTTTAAGTTCTTTTCTGTTATCCACTGCTATTGTATTAGGCACATCAGAAGCATTGAAAGTGGATGTAATCTGTGTATCCAGTTCCAGTCTGTCTACAACTATCATTACTGTCGGGCTTTTAAGGTGAGGATGAAGTCTGAGTTTTTGAGCGGTAAATAACATTAAAAGAGATTTTCCGGAACCCTGAAAATGCCATATAAGTCCTTTTCTTGTCTTTCCTTCTATGACTCTCTCTATGATTTTATTTGCTGCTTCATACTGCTGATGTCTGCAGATTATTTTAATTTTTCTGTTTTTCCTGTCTGTGGCAAAGATGGTGAAATTATTTAAAATATCCAGAATTACTTCAGGTCTTAACATATCTCTTATAACAGGTTCTATGGAATTTAAATTTATTATGTTACAGTCATCATTTTTCCAGGGAGACCATTTTTCTAAAGGTGCTCTTATGGAGCCATATTTGAATTCTTTTCCTTCTGTTGCAAAGGAAAATACGTTTGAGACAAAGAGTCCCGGAATGGAAAGTTCATAATCTTCGTTTATCTGTGACGCACCGTCAAACCAGGATATGGCAGGTCTCAGAGGGGTTTTACATTCCCCCACTACAAGAGGAAGGCCGTTTATAAGAAGAACTATGTCAGGTCTTTTTATGCCGAGATCATATTCTTCTGTTATTACACAGTGGTTATTAGCAATATTTTCGAAATCAATGAGATGGACTGTAACATGCTGATTGTTTCTGCCAAAGGGCATACTTCTTTCTCCTTTAAGCCAGGCGGTAAATTCCTCATTTGCTCTTACCAGACCGTCCGAATGGACCGAGAGAAGTATGGCTCTCAGTTTATAAATTACTTCATCTGCTCTGTCTGGTTTTTCTTTTATGGAAGGGTTAAGTTTTATGAGGGCTTTTTTGAGATAGGAGTCTATTATGATATCTTTAGTTTTTCTGGGAAGGGATTGAGGGGGGATATAGTTCCACCCTTTTTTCTTAAGAAGGTTTATGATATATTGCTGTACTGTATTCTGTTCGTTGAAATTACTTTTCATAAGTTACTTAATAGCTTCCAATTCTTCCTGAGTTTTAGTGATTATTTCATGATTTTTGAGCTGTTCTATGGAACGTCTTAACGATTCTCTGTTGGCTGGAGTGGATAACAGATAATCTGTTTCATCATATTCATCGGAATTCCAGAACAATGAATGATCATTATCTGTTTGCAGTGGATCTATTTTTTTCATCTTTGCTTCCTTCCAATTCGGGCAATACAATTAATCTTTTAAATCCCGGTCAGATTTTATTTTATTCTGAATTTCAAAGGCTTCTTGAATAATTGATCCGACATGTTCCAGAGATTCTGCATTAAAAAGTTTCTCAGTGATTTCATCAATTAATTCCATATCATTTAGTTCTCTGATTTTCTTCTGCAGTTCAAAAGCTTTTAAACCGAATTTTGTTTTTAAAAACTTACAGAGTAACTCAATTTTCCCTTCAGCTTTCCCTTTAATCATACCTTCAGATATTCCTTTAATCATACCTTCAGATATTCCTTTAATCATACCTTCAGATATTCCTTCTTCTTTAAATTCTTTATATAGAGCCTGTAATACCTGAGTCATTTTTAACACCTCCATCATTTTCTGAACATAAACTTTATCAATAAATTTATCAGAAATACCTACAAGACAGCCAATTAGAAATAACTGTTCATCAGGATTTGAAACCTTCTGAGCAATTTCTATAGATTCTATTGCCCTCTGAGATTTCTCTACGGAGTTGTTCATCAGAGGAAGAAAAATGAGATTAAGCCTGTCGATATTATTTAAAGAACCTGTCTGAGTAACTTTTTCTAAAAGTTCCCTATAGATTTTATCACCATCATAGTTACCCATATACACTGCATAAGTTAAGTATTTCAAAGAGCCGTGATCCAGAGTCGTAACAGTCTCATTTATACCTGCCCCATAAATCACGGCAGTATTTACCGGCTTTTTCTTCTCTTCATAAAGAAAAGCATCATAGAGTTTAAACCTCTCCAGATCTTTTAAACTAAAAGTTGTCTGAAACTCTAAATGTAGCAGGGTATCATCGGCAAGATAGAAAACAAAATCCATTCTATGTTCATCAATTTTTATCTGCGGCAGATCAGTTGGTTCTGCCCTTACAATTGGAGCAGTTTTAAGTCCGTAAAATTCAAGACTCTGATTGCCGAACATATTTGTCAGGGACTTAAATATTATGTCATAATTATGATATGAAATAGATAGATTGTTCAATTTCTATTTTCCTTTCTTAATCATTATTAAGTTGACATTTTTAGCCCCCTTAATTATTTTATCATAAAGGAGAGGAATAGTGAAGGTTAGTAAGGAAATAAAATTTTTGGATAGTAAATTATATCTTCCTTCTCATAGATTTTATAGCTATTATATGTGAAGTTTTTCTGTATATTTATAAGCTAAAAATCTATTTAAATTTTCAGATAAAGAATATTCTCCGGGAGATATTAATTTATCCATCAGTTCTCTATATTTTTTTTCTTCCAATGCATTCGGCGATTCAGTCAATAAAATATATAAATTGAATGGCTCTTTTAACAGTTTAAGCATTTTATCATGAACAGAATCCTGAAGAGATCCATTTTCATATCGTGATAGTGTTACCAGACCCCATCCAAGTATATTTGCCAGTTCACTCTGGGTGAGATTATATTTCTTTCGTAATTCTTTTATATCTTCCGGCTGTATCATGTTGTGTTTTTGTCTGTATATGCGATAGGCAGTATCAAGATAGTCGTTGTCATCATTTAGATCTTCAAAATTGACACCGCAATTTTTACAATGATAGTAAGTAACTTCTACAGTGATTCTGTCTCCTCTGATATCAAGTTCTTCAGGTTCTGTTATTTTTTCTATGGAAGTGCTTTCACATTCTATACAGAAATCAATATTATTCATTTTACCCACCTTCCTTTTAAAGAGAAAATTTTATAGTAAAATCCGCAGGATGAAAAGATATACATCTGGCA
>CALARM010001167.1 GCA_937888925.1 uncultured Synergistia bacterium
TCCGGAGAAATTACAGACTGTACAATTTCATTCAAAAAAGAAGATATTTAGGAGTCGAATTGTATCAACCCTGTCTTTCAGAGAAACACCTGACTATGGACTGCAAGTGTTTTTTTTTGTGATTCTCTTACAGGGGAATAGTGGGTAATGAGTAGTGAGTAGTGAGTATAAAACCCACTCATTACTTACTAACAAACATGACCGGTTCGGTCACAACGAGGTATGAGAATCCGTTCCTCCCGTTACGCGTTACGCGTTACGATTCTCATATAAATTCATATAAGTATAGAAGGGAAGAAAAAATGTGCTTTTTTTATCAGATAGTGAAAAAATCGAATGGAAAGAAATGAAAGATGAAATTTTATATAATGGGAAAGGCCCTGAAGTATTCGAGAAAAAAATCAGGAAAAATTTATTACCTGTATTTCAATATTATACAGGCACCACTCTTATAGCAAAAGGATATAAAGATGAAGGTATGAAATGGCTCAGAGCCGGTACAATGCATGAAGAAGAAGGGCTTTTCTCCAACGCATTTCTTCTGGGATTTCTTTCCCGCCATAACCAGGAATTAATTCCCCCTGCCATATGTTTCGAAGATCCGGCTCCCTTTATCTACTGGGCCAGTATGGCTGTTATGAAAAAATCAAGAGAGAATTTCGTAAAACATTGTGCTGATTCTATGCCCCATATTAAGACACCTTTCAGGATGATAGATATAGGCTGCGGTGACGGAGCTCTTACGGTGAAGCTCATAAAAAAACTTCAGGAAAAAGGTAAAATCAAAGAAATAGATGAAATTCTTCTTATCGACTCATCAGCCGGGATGATTGAAATGGCAGAAAAAACACTATTAAAAGATTTTCCTCCTTCCATTATAAAAACAGTAAACAGCCGCATAGAAGATTGCTCGGAAAAAATTTCCTCAGAATATGATCTGGCAATCAGTTCCCTTGCCTATCACCATATGCCTTTAGAAAAGAAAAAAATACATATGGAAAAACTAAAAGGGAAGGTCAATCATTTTGTAATTTTCGAGCTAAATGGAAATCATGATACTCCGGAACTCTATTCTCCTGAACTGGCCATATCAAATTATCAGACCTATGGAAGAATAATAGATTTTGTTTTTTCCTGCGATTCACCTGTAGAACTTTCACAGAACAGTGTGGATTGTTTTCTTATGACAGAAAGTGTATCTTTCCTGACTCAGCCAAGAGGAGTGAGAAGTGATTACCATATGCTCCGCACTCAGTGGCATGAACTGTTCCGAAACACCCTTGGCAATGATTTCACATGTTACAGTGATTCGACCGCCTATTCAGATGAATTTCTGGATCTCTTTACACTTCACTATGGTCGTTAAAAAATCTGATTTAATGGAGAAATATCTATGAAAGAAAAAGAAAAAATTAAATTGGAAATTATTGAGGAATTAAAAGAGCTGAAAAAAAGAATTACGGAAGTGCAATCAATAAAAGAAGGAGCAGAAATATCAGGAACAACTGCAGGTAATTACCTTGAAAAACTGAAGATGCAAAAACAGATTCTGGAGGAAATACATGACGGAATTATATCTGCCGGCTCTGACGGATATATAACAGGCTGGAACAAAAGGGCCGAACATATTACCGGCTATAAACCGGAAGAAATAATGGGAAAACATTTTTCTATTTTTTACGATAAAAAAGATATAGATTTCCTGGAAAATTATATAACTTCAGATGCAAAAGATATATGTAGTCTGAAGGTACATATGAAAAAAAAATCAGGAGAAACATTCTATTCCAATCTATCAGTTTCATCGATTAAAGATAGCAAAGGCTCCCGTGAAGGAATAATCTGCTATTTTTCTGATATAAGTGAATATAAAAAAGAGTCTACTGAAAAAACAGGTCTGCAGGAAAACGAGCTTTCAGAGGAATTAGAAAAACTTCAGGAAGAAATGAAACAGGAAAAAGAACTTTCAGAAGAATTAAAAAAAGAGCTCTCAGGAGAAGTGGAAAAACTTCAGGAAAAGGTGAAAAAAGAAAAAGAACTCTCAGAAGCATTAAAAAAAGATTTCTCAGGGAAAGTGGAACAACTCCATGAAGAAGGAAGAAAAGAAAAAGAACAGTGGGAAGAAATAAAAAAAGAACTGGAAGGAGAAGTAAAAAAACTTCAGGAAGAACTTAAGAAAGAAAAAGACCATCTGGAAGAATCGAAAAAAGCATCGGAAGAACAGAGAGAAAAATATCACGAACAGGGAAGAAAAGAAAAAGAGCTCTCAGGACAGATAGAAAAACTTCAGAAAAGGAATAAAAAAGAAAAAGCACAGTCGGAAGAAGTGAAAAAAGAGCTCGAAGGAGAAGTAGAAAAACTCCGGGAAGAAGGAAGAAAAGAAAAAGAACAGTGGGAAGAATTAAAGAAAGAACTGGAAGGAGAAGTAGAAAAACTCCGGGAAGAAGGAAGAAAAGAAAAAGAACAGTGGGAAGAATTAAAGAAAGAACTGGAAGGAGAAGTAGAAAAACTCCGGGAAGAAGGAAGAAAAGAAAAAGAACAGTCGGAAGAATTAAAAAAAGACCTTTCATCAGGGGTAGAAAAACTCTATGAAGAACTCAAAAAAGAAAAGGAACTTATAACAGCACTGAAAAAAGAAAAAGAACTTACGGCAGAACTGAAAACAGCTATTAGTTCCGAGAGGAAAATCTTTCAGGAAGAAATAGATAAAAAAGTAGGACTTTTATTGGAGTTAAAAAACACTATCAATGAGGAAAGAGAAACATTTCAGAAAGAACTGAAACAGGAGAAAGACGTCAGAATAGAAATAGAAAAACTCAACGAAAAATTGAACAAAGACCTTATAGAAAAGATGGAAAAACTCAACGAAGAAATCACGAAAGAACAGGAATTGACGGAAAAAATGGAAAGAATCCTGGAAGAAGTAAAAAAAGAAAGAGAATTCACAGAGGAACAGAAAAAAGCTCTGGAAGAAATGAAGAAAGAAATTAACCAGAGGAAGAGGTCACAGAAAACATTACAGGAAAATAAATTTACTCTTGAAATGGCTCAAAAAATATCACGGATTGCCTACTGGTCTTATAATGTTCAAAATAATATGTATGAGTGGTCAGATGAAATGTTCAATATTCTGGGATGTCCGGCAGAAGGAGGCGTTCCGTCTTATGAAGATTGTAAGAGTTTTATATTTGAAGATGACTGGCATAACTTTGACAGAGCCTTTAAAGAAGCTATTGACACAGGAAAATCTTATAATATGGATCTGAAAATAAGTTTTCCTGACAGGTCAATTCATTATGTAAATGCCAGAGCATGTCCTCAATATGATAAAGATAATAAAATTACAGCTTTATTCGGTGTTATGCAGGATATAACAGAGAGAAAATTTTTAGAAGAAGAGTTAAAAAAATCTCTGAATAATTTATATATAAAAAATCAGATTGCCGGTATTTTTCTTACAGTATCCGGTGAAAATATATCCTGTAAAGTACTTCCTGGTATAATGAATTCTTTAAAAAGCATTTATGGACTGTTCGGTGTGATTGACAGCAACGGCAACCTTGTAAAAACAACAGGATATGTTGACAGAAATAATAATCTCCACCTATCCGATGGTATAATTATAAAAAGGGAAATCTGGTCTGACGGTTTAAAAGAAATACTTCTGGAAGGAAAGACATGTTTTTCCAATACATCTGTATCGGAAGGTGACATTCAGATAAAAAGGTCTTTAAGCGTTCCCCTCTTTCGCACCGGGAAACCGTCAGGTATAATTACTGTAGCAAATAAAGAGGATGATTATAAAGAAGAGGATAAAATAGTTCTTCAAAAAATTGCAGAACTTATCTCTCCTGTGTTAAATGCCAGACTTGAAAGTAACAGGCTTAAAGCAGAGCTCAACGGTCTGGATTATCAGATAAAAAAAGCGCAGAAAGTGGAAGCAGATCTTATACAGAATATTTTGTT
>CALARM010001168.1 GCA_937888925.1 uncultured Synergistia bacterium
TGAAACGGTCATAAAAATCTCCCTCCTCAATTATTATATTTTATATTTATAGCTTTTCATGACTTTGTTTTGTGACGCGTAACGCGTAACGCGTCACGGGAGGATACAGTTATGAAGTAAGCTATCATTTATTGAATATAATGAATTATTCTCAATATAATAATAAAATCCTTTTACAGGAAAATTATATTATTTCATTAAGAACTATTGATTATAAAATTTATATACTTTATCATGATTTATATATAATATATTTGTTATATATAGAGAATATCATCGTTTATGTAAACCACGCGTCACGCGTTACGCGTCACGCGTCACGATTAAACAAAGAAAGGGTGGTCTTTATGAAAAAATATTCTATTATTCTATCTATTTTATTGATTTTCCTCATTTCTTACTTTCTGTCAGCCACAAGAGAAAGCCGGGGGGTAGACGTGAGGATTCTTGCCATATCTTCTTTTAATATTATTCCTGACAATGTTGCTGAAAGATATGTAGGTTCGGGACTTGCCGATACTGTTATTACAAAACTTTCAACAATAGAAGGACTGCGACTTATAGAGAGAACTCAACTTGAAAGAGCAAAAAAGAGAATAGGCCTGGGACAGGATGAAATGATTACTGAAGAGATTGCCTTTAAGCTGGCTGATATGCTTAAAGCAGATATAGTTATGCTGGGAACTATTCAGAGTTCAAGAGATAAATTTAAAGTTTCTACAAAAACCCTTGATGTAAAGACTAAAGATGTCAGGGTTTTTACGAGTGATTCCATATATATGGGTGAAGGTATTAAGGGAATAGAAAATAATATAGAACCACTTAATAATGTCCATGATCAGATAGCTAAAAATGTAACTGATATTATGGGGGTAAAGCTGAGTGAAAAACAGGAAGAAGTGGTAAAGAAGGATTTTACCAGTTCCGGTCCTGCCTATATATCCTATGCAAAGGCCAGAGATTTTTATGTCAGGTATACGAAAGAAGATAATGAAAAAGCAATTGAACTGTTTCAGAATGCAATAAACATTGATCCTTCCTATGCCCTTGCCTGGGCAGGACTGGGAGATGCCTGTGCTCAGAAGGCAGGCCCCTTTAAAAGTAGTGAAACAGGTGTTTTTGAAAAATCTATTGAAGCGAGTAAGAAAGCCATTGAACTTGATCCTGCCCTTCCTGAAGGTTATAAATCCCTTGCCCTTGCTTATACTTACAGGGGAGTTTATGAAAAGAACGACGGAGATATAGCTGAAGCAATAAGTAATTATACTAAAGCTCTTGAATTTAACCCCTACTATGTAGATGCCTATTTGAATCTCGGTAAGATTTATGTGTTTAAAGGAGATGTAGAGAAAGCCCTGGCAAACTGTCAGAAGGCACTTGAACTTGACCCCGGTTATTCTCATGGACATCTTTATATGGGGATTGTTTATATGAAACAGGAAAAGCATAAAGATTCATTAGCAGAATTCGACAGGGCAATAGAACTGGAAAATCAGGCAAAAACATCTGATAGTACAGTTGTTTTAAATGCTTCTGTTCTTAAAGGTATGTCTCTTATAGTATTGCAGAAATATGATGATGCTCTTACGTCTTTAAACAGAGCCCTTGAGATCAATCCGGATTACCCTGTCACACACTTTGCCCTGGGTACTTTATATGCTCTTCAGGATGATAAAATAAAAGCTGAAGAAGAAATCAATATTTATCTGAAACTTGACCCGACCGGGGAATATGCGGAAAGGGCAAAAGAAATACTGGAAAAAATGAAGGAATAATATGTTAGTGACGTGTGACGGGTTACGCGTCACACGTCACGACAAAATTTCCATTTCCAGAAATATTTTATACCACTCCATATATGAATCAAGAGCAATCTGTTTAAACCTTTTGCACTGTCTCTTTTATGGTGGTGAATAACTTCTATAAAGGGGTAATAACATACATCATATCCTTTCCTGTGAACACGGCGGCAGAAATCTACATCTTCGAAATACATATAAAATCTTTTGTCAAACATTCCGACGTCATTAATAATTTCTCTTTTCGTAAATAAAAAAGCCCCCAGCAACCAGTCTACAGAAGTTATTTCTTCATAATTCGATAAAGGTTTTATATATGCTTCAACCCTTTTTTTTGCATAAGGAAATATTTGAAAAATTTTTATTCTTTTGAACATTACAGTGATTATATCAGGAAATTTCCTGCACGAAGTCTGGATTGTTCCGTCTGTGTTAATCAATTTACATCCGAGAAGTCCTGTTTTTTTATGTTCATTCATATATTCAAATAGAGGGGAAAATGAAAATTTTTCACCTGCAATAATATCAGGGTTAAGAAATAACAGAAAATCGCCTGACGAATATTTTATTCCCTGATTGCACGCCGCAGCAAAACCTTTATTTGTAACATTTTCTATGACATGAACAGAAGGAAATTGTTCTTTTATTATTCTGACTGTATTATCGGTGGAATGATTGTCAATAACAATAATCTCTGAAGATATATTCTGCAATTTTTTTTCCAGACATGACAGACATTCTGTAATTACGTCTTTTGAGTTGTATGTGACTGTGATGATTGATAATAAAATCGTGATGCGTGAGTCGTGAGTGGTGACTCGTGAGTCGTGAAAAGTGAACTGGGACATAACCGGTCACTGGTCACTGGTCACTGGTCACTGGTCACTGGTCACTGCTCACTCCTTTCACCAGTTCTAAAACTTCTTCCACTTCTATGGATTTCATACATTTATATTCAGAATTTTTTCCTTCACAGGCAGGTCTGTTATAACAGGGGTAACACATAGTATTACCTTTTGAAATGACCTTTGCTCCTGGAGAAAGCCATATTCTGTAATCATTTCCTCCGTTTAACATAATGGCAGGCACTCCGAGAGCCCATGCGGCATGGTGGGAAAAACTGTCAAGGCCGATCAATAATTTTACGGACGAGAGTTTTCTGAAAAATTCTTCCAGATTTCCGCATTGAATAACAGTGTTTTTATTTATTACGTCGGCAAATATATCTTCTATTTTATCTTTTTCCTTTTCAGAACAAAAAATCCATATGTTAAAGTTTTGTTTTACAAGAAGTTTTATCAGGATTTTCCATTTATTCCACTGCCATAATTTGTGTTTTTGACCTGCCACGGGATGTATAGCTATCAGGTTATCTATTTTATTATTCTCTTTTACATAAATTTCCGGTTTCCCCTGAATGGTGCATCCGAGACTTCTGGCAATATGGTTGTTAATATCATATATATTTAAAAGATTTTTTTCTACCGGAATGGACATGGTCAGAAGGTATGTTCCTCCCTGTCTTACAAGATTTCTGAAAGGATGTCCTTTGTCCCATATGACACTGATGTTTTTTTCAGGTTTTATAAGGGAACCTATGAAGTTTTCCCTCATGTCTCCCATGTTATTTAAACATATATGATATCTGGTTTTCCTCAGTGTTATTATCTGTTTCATGAGATCGACAGATGTAAGAAAATTGAAATTTTTCTCTGTCCCTACGGGGAAATTCCCGTAATAGATATTATTCATGAAAGGGTTGTTCATAAATATATCTCTAAATTCAGGTCTTGTAAATATGTCTATCTTATAATCGGGAAAATTTCTGCCCAGGGAATTAAGAATACCTGTCCCTATGACAGTATCTCCGAAATTTCTGCAGAGAAGTAAAAGAATTCTTTTAATCTTCCATCAGCTCCAGTTTTCTTGTCCTTATATTATTTATTATACCCAGTTTTATAAAGATCCATCTCATTACTCTTCCTGATAGATAGAGAGGATAAAGGCATAACAGAGCCGGAATACCGCCAAGATATTTTTTTATATAGTGAAAATAATCAATCCAGTGTACAAATTCTACCATAGAAACCCTGTTCATGGAAATACTTTCGTAATGAATAACATGTCCATAGGGCAAAAATATAACCCTGTATCCGAGTTTCCCTGTTCTTATACATATTTCGTCATCGGTAAAAGACAGCCTGAATGTTTCATCAAAGCCACCGAGTTTATCTAAAAAATCTTTTTTAAATAACATCAGAGCACCCTGAATGACCTGGGTGTCGACAGGGGTAGAGGGAATACTGCAGTTACTTTCATAATAGAGATTTTTTAAATAATTTCGTAAAAATTTTATTTTCAGAAATATATAGAAAGGAGTAAATTCTGCCAGAAAAGCAGGAATATCTTTTATTTTTCTTCTCGTTCCCTGAAGTTTTCCGTCAGGAAAATAAAGAGGGCATGATATGATACCCGTGTCGGGATGTTTCTCTATATATTCAATCATAGGGATAAAAGGATCTTCTACTATTTCGGTATCGGAATTAAGGGTTGCCACATATTCGCCCGAGGCTATATTGAATCCCTGGTTATTTGCCTTTGCAAAATAAAAATTTTCACTATTTTTTATAATTTTGACTAATGGGAAGAGTTTTTCTATACTAGAAACTCCGTCGTCTTTAGAATTATTGTCCACTACGATTATTTCACAGGAGATTTTTTCTGTGATTTTTTTCAGTGATTTTATACAGGGAATTATATGTTCTTTATCATTATACAGTGGAATTACTATGGAAAGTTTTATTTTTTCGTTCATGACAGGTTATTTTATGACTTCTTCCAGTTTTTCATAGAGTTTCTGAAAGACAGGAGCATTTTTTTTGATAGTACTGTACACGTTAAGGGCAATATTCATATTATAAGTATGAGAAGTCAGATTTCTGCAATCCAGGAGTTCCAGAAATTGAGCTTCTTCTGTAATCCATCCGTATTTATAGGCTTTTTTTATACAGTCTCTGGGAGACAGGCAGTCATCGCCGGTGAACCTTAAAACCTGTTTTATGGCTTTCCAGCCGTTCTCATAGGTAAATTCAAACCTCTGTATGGTGGCATCCAGTATGATATCATCATCTTTTATATCTCTCTTTAACACTTCAGAGAGCCTGTCTATGGAATCTTTAAATTTTTTTAATTGAATCTGTTCCGTCATAAATCAAGAATCCTTCTTTTATTACAATCTCTTTAAAGTCTTCGTCTAAATTATAAAAATCTACCAGATCGATTGTCTTTAAAGTATAAAGATTATCTAAATCTTCCTGTATTGCAAAATAGATCTGTGATGGAATTTTTTCTTTCCATATTATGGCAATATCATAGTCGGAATTTTCTCTGTTTCTATGGGTTGCACGGGAACCGAATAAAAGAATTTTACAGTCAGGAAGATATTTCTTTGTAATAAGTACAATCTCTTCTAAAATTTCATTACAAGACAAAGGTTTTTTATCCATTGATATCATTTCTAAATTAAATATCTCTGTAAAGCTTTTTTCTGCATTTTATTTATTATACTAATAATAATAAACAAAGTAAATAAATCATTTGTGTAAGCGTTCAGCTATCAGCAGATAGCTAAATGCTGAACGGTTAAGCATTTTTTATATATTTACTAAAAATATTGAAGGCAAAGGAATAAACCTCTGCCTTCAGTGTTTTATATTATATAAAATGAATTAAGGATTTCCGTTTATATTATCAACAGTAGTTGTTCCTGATCCTTTATAATTACCTGTGCCGAAAATCCAGACAGGAAGTGGGAGAGGAATTGTCTGCTCATGATCATATATACCTCCGCCGATACCGGATGTACTATCTTTACAATCGGCATGATTACCTTCTATTACTCCGGGAGAAGAACCGAATTTCACTGAACCTGCTTCATTCATATAAAGGCCTCCTCCATAATTATATGCCATATTATTCTTTATCATTACCTGAGAATTAAGTGCAAGAGAAGCAAGGTTACATATTCCTCCTCCGTTGCCATTACCTTCATCTTCTGCTTGATTACCTTCTATTATTACTCTGTTCATTATACAAGAGCCCATGATTATATTATTTTCCGCCAGTTCTATAAAATCGTTTGTTATACCTCCTCCGGAGGAAGATGCAAGGTTTTCTATTACGGCAGTATCTGTAATTGTACATATACCGGCATTGTATAACCCTCCTCCTGTATCACTTTCATTTTTTATTATCAATGTATTTTCTGAAATAGTACATACTCCTGTCTGATTTGGATAGTAAGTATTACATATACCTCCTCCGCAGCCACTGATATAGAATTCTTTACCGTTGCTTGTATTGGCTCCTCTCGGATTCATATTTTTTGATGATTCACTGCAGTTTCCTGCTATAATGGAACCTCTGATATTACATGTGCCTATATTAACAATCCCTCCGCCTCCGCTTAATATTTCAGTATTTTCTTCTATATATTGGGTTCTGTCAGTATAATAATCAGGGTCTGAATAATTTAAAATTATAACTGCATGGATGTTAATATGTCCTTTATTTGCTATTGCTCCTCCTCCGCATATAGCATTATTATAGTAGAATAAGGCTGGCACAGGCATACATATAGCTTTACTGTTCGCTTTATCTTTTATATTGTTGTCGTTTATATTCTGTTCATATGATTTATTTCTATCATACCAGTCTGTGCTTCCTGTAACAGTGCAGGTGCCAAAACAGGCAATTGCACCGCCTAAAAAGGCAGAATTTCCGATAAAAGTAGAGTTGTTTACATGACATGTTGCTCCTGTATTTACAAAAAGGCCTCCTCCATATCCATAAAGAGGCAGGTCAGAATAGGCATTGTCAGTATTCTGTGCTTTTTTGGGATATATTTCTCCCATTGCATAATTATTGTAGATAAAACAGTTGATTATATTACAGTTACCTCTATCTATATTAATTCCTCCGCCGTTGAACTCTGTGAATGCGCCAGAGGCAGAAATTTTACCAAGCATTTCTATACCATTCTCTGTTATTATACATTTATCAATAGTACAGTCATTTCCTGAAACTTTAATACCGCTTCCTCCTATGACTCCTCCTATAATAAGACCCTGAATTGTATCATTTCCGCTCAATATAAATCCTGCTCCTTCTGTTGATGGATTTATACCGGAAAAGTCTATAATACATTCATTCTCGTCATAAGGGTATTTTCTTAAGATTAAATTATTTCTGAGAGTAAGGGACGTATTCGGGTCATAGGAGTCCAAACTGGGGCTACTTGCATTAATCTCTCTGTTATCATTGTCCGGAGCTCTTAAATTGATTTTGCCAACTGTATAATCTCTGTTTGCCACCTCTACGCCTTTATCTATGCTTTTATATGGTTTTGATATGGTACCGTCAGCAGCGTTCGGGTCATCACTTCCATTTAAATAATCTACAAAAATCTCCCTTAGAGGGTATGCTGTGGGCTGAGTAGAATCATATCCGTCTTTTATTATTATAATAAGGATTTTCCCGTCTTCTCTCGTGCAGGTATAGGTATAAAGAGAAGTATTACCGAATGTATAGGAAAAACTTCCTCCTGCCAGTACATCACCTGAATTGAAAAGTTCTGGAACGGAGAAACTGTGAGTTACACCGTCATTATTCACAAATACCAGTGTATCACCTTTATACAGGGTAATAGTGGACGGGAAAAAACCGTCTGATAGTATGGAAACACCGAGTATGACACTTACGGGAAGAGTCTGTCCTGCCGTAACGGTAACATTTGTGATTCTGCTTGAAAGAACATTTCCGCTTGCATCAAGGCCTGTAAATTCGATCTGCAGATTACCTGCAGGAACATCTGTTATGACTTTTGTAGTTTCCCCTTTATTTAAGATTATTATAATGGGAGTTGAAATAGTATCACCTGTTATTTTTACCTGTATTTTTACTACTTCCGGCTGAATAACCTGTGCCGAAATATCTTCTCCGTCTTTAGGCCATGGAACCTGAAATTCCAGAGAAGCTGTTTCTGCCGCCGGGGAAACTGTTTGAGGAACTACGGAAGCAGTTCCGCTTCCTCCTCCGCAACCTGACATAAATAGGCATAGAATTGCCAGAACAAGGATTGTTATTTTGATTTTCATATCCTTTCCCTCCTGTGTTTATATTTAAAATAAAACCGGGTAAAATGAAATATATCTTTATTCAGCATAAAAGTAAAAAAACCTTTTTTTGTCTTTTTTTATCTTCTTTTCCCGGTACTTATTATTTTAACTTTACTTTGTAAAAAAAAATGTTTTTTTGTTAAAATTTGTAAAATCAATAATGGTGTTTCATAAGATTTTTATTGAATTTTATCAGGATTTTTATTATAATTTATATTTAAAATGGTGAAGGGTGAAGGGTAATGCGTGAGACGTGGAAAATGAGGGGCGTTTTATTAAACGCCCTGATGTGAAGGGTGAATGGAAAGAGGCTTTATTAAATACTAATGGTCAACCCGGTAAAACAATAAAGGAGAAAATTAAAAAAATTATGTCTTTTGAATTTAAAAACACTAATATTACCGATGTTATCCTCATTAAACCGAAGATATTTAAAGATGAGAGAGGTTTTTTTATAGAAACTTATAAATATTCCGAATTCAGCAGCTATGGCATAAAAGAACAGTTCGTTCAGGACAATCATTCCCGTTCCTCAAAAGGAGTGCTCAGGGGACTTCATTATCAGAAAAACCCTGCAGCCCAGGGAAAACTTGTCAGGTGCACGGAAGGGGAGATATTTGATGTGGCCGTAGATATAAGAAAATCCTCTCCATCTTATGGTAAATGGGCAGGAGCAATACTGTCGGAAGAAAACAGAGAAATGCTTTATATACCGCCCGGGTTTGCCCATGGTTTTCTTGTGTTAAGTGATTTTGCAGAGGTTTTATATAAAACAACGGAAGAATATTCTCCTGAAAATGACAGAGGTATATTCTGGAATGATCCTTCTATAGCTATTAAATGGTCTACAGATAATCCCGTTGTTTCAGAAAAAGATAAAATATTACCTCTTCTTGAAGAAGCAGATAATAATTTTGTCTGATGAGTAAGTTAGTCGTGAGTCGTGAGTTGTGAAAAGTAGTAGGGGCGAACGCCCGGTACATGTGAAAACACGCGTCACGCATCATGCATTAAAATCAATTTCTCCATGCAGGTCTTACTGTTCCTTTTTTTCTTATGATACTCTTGTAGAAATATTCGAAGGAATTACCTGTGAAACGTTCCAGTTCTTCTTTAAAGGGAAGAGCTTCTTTGAAATTACCGTATTTTTTACAGACATATTTCATAAATTGCTCCATCGTTTTACCTGAAGTCTGTTTCATTTCCACATCCAGCATTTTCATAACCAGAGGTGCCTTTGTATAGTGGATGAATTCTATAGAATCGGCATTTTCTATTTCATTCTCTTTCCCCAGAGGATAATCATAGTGAGGATATTTTTCCAGTGTTTTTATGTATGTTTCGTAAAGCTTTTCCCACCCTGTTATATTATCTGTAAATTTCACCGAAGAAGTGGCTTCTATTTCTATATAAGATGCCCACCCTTCTGTAAACCAGAAATCTTCTCTGTCTCTTATGGCCATGCCTGTAGGTTCGTACTCATTTACTGCATGACCTATTCTGTGAGCAAAAAGTTCCCAGTTTCTTAAATTATCATATTCCATTTCGTAACACATACCATTTGACCATATACCGCCCAGTACTTTTTCTCTGTCATGAGATAAAGGAGTCCAGCAGATTATATAAGGAAATCC
>CALARM010001169.1 GCA_937888925.1 uncultured Synergistia bacterium
CCTGTGGCAAACAGGAGACAGGAAATTTTATTACTCTCCATCTTCCGCTCATTCTGTATATGCCAGATAATATCTTTAAAATAATCTCTCCCTGCCCATAACCCGATATTTCCCCCTTTTTCTTTAAAGGTTTTCTCCAGTAACAGAAGAGCATCTCCTGTAAAATATTTCTTCATTTTTTCTATATCCCTTTTCTCAAGAGCCTTTACTACAGAAGAAACAGTTTTTTCAGGAGAAGGAATAAGGCTTTTTATAAGGTACATTATTCCTACAAGGGACAGAAAAATTAAAATTAATATGACTATTTTTTTTACATTAACCATAAATTTATATGAAAATCGTAACGCGTTACGGGAGTAACAAATTCTCATTCTTCTTTGTGATTGAAAGAAACGGTCATGGCCGTTAGATAAATTGCCTCTTCATAATTTTAAATTAAAATTTCATTAAAGGAAAACTCTTATTTTCTCTATTATTGAATCTTTCCACACCTCTGTTAAGAGCTTCAAGTATTGTTCTGTCAAGGTTCTTATTTCCTTCTATCCTGTTTCCCAGTTTATCAACTTCAACAGGTATATTGTTTAAATATTTACATGGAACTCCATATGTTTCTCTTATATATTTAGCACCTTCCACGCCTCTTGCCTTGATTTCTATAAGAAACATATCAGGCTTTTCATCTGCTTTCATGGCACTGTCTATATCTCTCCTCATAAGATCATCTCTTGAAAGCTCAAAAGAAGCTGAAATAACCTTACATCCGTAATTTTTCTCAAGAGAAGAAAGAATTTTATCTTTCACGTGTTTCGGTGCTGTTCCCAGATACATGACAGGTTTACCGGCAAGTTCCTTTTTCATGTCTTCATAGTCTCCCATTACTTCCGGCTCAAAATATGTTCTTACCACGGAAAGATAAGGATTTCGCTTTTTTAAAGCTTCTTCAACCCTGTCAATCTGTTCTAAAGAAGCAGTTTCAGGCTGACAGTGAGCAATAATAACACATTCCGTACCGTCAAGACCGGGGAAATCGGAAAGAAGTGAAAGACTCACATCTGATTGAACAAGGGTTATTGTGGCATCTACCCTTGTAGGAGGATGTTCTCCTCCGCTCCCTTCGTGAAGTATATAATTACCGGGACATTTTTCTGACACTTTAAGACCGAGTTCTACATTGGATACGACAAATTCATGAAAATAACCTGCCCCGGCCCTGCGGCATCCTATGACAGATATACCGGGAGCGGTTTTACCGGTTTTTTCTTCATAATTATCTATATATTGAGACAGTATAAGGCCGTCTTCATAGACATCGGAAGCACCGTGAAGTTTAAATTTGAGGAGCGCTTCGAGATATTCGGGACGAAAACGGCTGTTATAAATCTCATCAAGTGTTATTTCATCAATGGATTTCTCGGAATGTTTGTTGTGTATATTCACCAGAGGAGGTTCGGGAGGACCGCCCCGGGAATGGGTCATAACTATGGCTTCCCAGGGGGTTCCATAGGAACCTAGACCGCTCATAAGTTTGCTCACATAAATACCGAAGGCTGTTTTCCCTACTCTTTTATCTGTAGCATAAAGTCCCATAGATGGTTTTCCTGCACTGACAGCTCCTGTTTTTTCTCCGAATATTGTACCACCTGCAATATATTTTGCTCCGTAAGAAACTGCAATCGAAGCATATTTGTTCATTATCTGCCTGTTTACCTGGGGAGAGCCGGAAAGTTGAACAACAATATCTATATCTCGTTCAGCAAGGGCTTTTCTGAGACCTGCCACAGGATCTGAAATACCGTTCGCAGGGTCTCCTTCCATTATTACTCCAACGCCGAATTCTTTCAAAAACTCGTCATTAAAGCTTTCAGGACTTTTTATTTTTTCCGTTCCTCCAAGCCACACAAGTCTGACAGGAGTAAAATCAAATTCCTTTATTAATTTCTTTATACCGTCTATGGTATTATCGGCTTTATGGACTCCGTCAATTAATACGACACCTTTTTTTTGTAATGACATTTTTAAATACACCTCTTTCAGTTTTTTATTTCTTTTATTATAATCAAAAATCAATAGTATGTATATCTTTTTTAATATTTTATATTGTATATAATAATAATCTATAGATGAAAAAAATATACAATAAAACACTATAGATAATAATTACATAGAGAGGCTATGAAAATTTCCATATCATATAAATTCTAACAGGTAGGATTTTCGCTATTTATTATTGAATAAAAAGAAATTATGAGGTATTACATTAAAATTTTAAGCAGAAAGATTTTCATATCTCTTCTTACAATTCTTGTGGCAATGACCTTTACTTTTTTTCTTGTCCGTCAGATGCCGGGAGATATTATTCATACATGGGCTCTTCAGATTCAGATGCAGCAGGGTATAGGTTATAACGAGGCAAGAGAAATTGCAAAAACAATGATGAATTATGATCCCACTGTGCCTGTATATATCCAGTATGTTA
>CALARM010001170.1 GCA_937888925.1 uncultured Synergistia bacterium
TAATTTTTATCATCAAAATCCAGAGCTTTCATATATTCGAAATTGGCGCTGAAGAAATCACCTTTAGCCTCATATTCTCTGGCCAGGGAAATATGAATGTCCCCTTTTTTTACAGATTGAAGGTTCAGGAGTTCCTGTTTCACTTCACCTATGGACTGCAATCTGTCTTGAGGTTTAAGTTCAAGCGCTTTTGCAATAATTTTACTTAAAGCATCTGATACAGAAGGATTAAGCTCATTTACCGGCGGAAAATATGGAGTAAAATCCCTGGGATGATGTCTGGTAAGAATATGAAATAATGTTGCTCCAAGAGCATATATATCACTTTTAGGTTCTGCTTTACCAAGCCACTGTTCAGGAGGAGCATAACCTCCCGTCAGAAGGGCATATTGAGTAACCTGACTGGTAGAGCCCTGGAAAATTTTGGCTATGCCGAAATCAATTAATTTTAAATCTCCATGGTTCGTAATCATAATATTGGAAGGTTTCATGTCTCTGAATATTATAGGGTTTGGTCGTTCATGGAGATATTGAAGGACATCGCATATAGTGAGAGCCCAGCTAATAACAATATCTTCAGGGAAATACTCATGTTCTTTTAAATTCTTTATCATTTTATCTACTGTCTCACCTGATATATAATCCATTACAAGATATAATTTTTTATCTTCCACAAAAAAATCAACTATACCGGGGATATTAGGATGTTCAAGACCGGCAAGTATCTGTGCTTCTATACGAAAACTCCTCTCTACTACATCCAGAGGAATTCCTTCTGCCTGATGCATTTCTTTAATAGCCCAGTGTTTACCGGGAAGGTTAAGATCACGGCTCAGGTATACTACGCCAAATCCGCCTGAAGCAATACCATTTACTATTACATAACGATTATTTATAATTTTTCCTATAGAAGGATAGGAAACAGCTATTCTCAGACTCCTTTCACTTCTATATTCCAGGACAATATAGAAACTATCTTCATCCATAAAAAAGTCAAGTATGGCAGGAGAGGATGGTTTTTTATCAATTTTTATAGGTTCTTTACTTTTCTCTCTGTATTCTTCTATAACAGGTTTATAGAAGTCACCTGACGTATCTATTTTTATCTGTTTTAACAGAAGAGTAACGCCTGTGTTGACATCTTCTACAAGGTAAAAAGACGTTTTTTCTCCCCCGGGAATTGTTTTTAAAATCTTATATTTGTTAAATATTAAATCTGTCATAGTAAAATAATTTTAGCCCAACAGACCCGGTATGTCAAATATTTAGCCCAAAAAAATTATTTCATCAAAACTGTTTCAAGCTGTATACTGACTTCATTGTATTGAAAATCATAAGACGGTCTTATTCTGAGGAATTGATTATCACCTGTATTCAGGTTGATGCCGGTGCTTAAAGAATTTATATTCCCTTCATCAATATTATAGTTCATTTCCAGATCAATCTCGGAACCTTCGGATAAACTATAAGAGAATTGTCCTGTTAGTTCATGAGTGCCCATATAATCTGCGGAAATATCATCTATCCTTGTATCATATCCCATAAATGAATAGTAAATCTGTGCTCTCAAATTTTCTGTTATGCCCATCTCAAGTCCTATATTACCGGATGTAGTTACAGTTGTTGCATAATCAAAATCTGTTTCTTTAGAGAAAACAGAGGCATAAAGTGAGAAACTGTCAGAAAAAGACAGAGTCATAATACCGGTCATTTTATGACTCTCATATTCGCTCCAGTTCATTTCACCGGAACAGGAGAACTGCAGCATACCGCTTTCACCGAAGGTTACAGGACTGTGGGAAAGTGATAATTTTGTTTTTTTACCCCACAGACCTTCACAGTCTCTGTTTAAACCGGCAGAAAGAGAAAAAAGAACGGGAGTACCCGGTATTGCAATCTGTTTCTGCTTCCAGAGAAAATCAAAATTGCCGGACATATCACTGTTATCACATGTATATTCCATATCAATTCTGGACCATCCCAGATTATGATATAAACCAAATGTACCTGCTGAATTATTGTTTCCGTCTATATTTATATCTACAGTAGACTGAGTTTTATCAGTAATATTATATACGTAATTCATAGCACCGGAAAAACTGCCATCAACATTTGAAGGTTCAAGACAACACTTCATAAAAGATTTTTCTGTCAACAACTGCTTGAAATCCATAGAGATAGTTCCGTCTGTATTATTTTTAAATGTTATATTTTTCATAGACCCCGTATTCATATAAGGAAATACACTCATAACATCGGAAAGAGATGCTGATTTTAAAGAAAAGCCTTCTTTTTTAAATCTTTGATTCTGAAAAGCATCATTATTTAAATCCAGTGGAGAATTGGGGTTAACTACTGGCCGATCAGATACGGGAGATATATTTTCTTTTATCTGATTATTTTTTATGTTCTCTTTACTATGATAGTTATATATAAAATTCCTGTCAAAAGCTTCCGTTCTATGAAAGCAGAACATAACTATGAATATTACTGTTATGCCTCTGAA
>CALARM010001171.1 GCA_937888925.1 uncultured Synergistia bacterium
TTATTTAACTTTTCTCAATCTCTCCGGCTTCCATCTGTCAAAACCTTTATATCTCTTATATTTTTCCTCATTTAACGTTTCCCCTGTTATCTGTATGGCATTTACGGGGCATAGATTATAACACCTGAGACACATACAGCAGTTCCTGCCGAACTCAGGATATTTTTTCTCGAAAGTAATATTTGCCATAGGGCATGTTTCTGCACAGAAACCGCACCGGGTACATCTGGCATGGGCAAAAAGGTTTGCCGCCATAAAACTCTCAAGATATTTCACTCCCATCCTCTGACTTACTCCTATGGCATAACCTCCGAGATTCTTTCCTTCAAAAAAAACTTTTTCCGTAAGCAGTTCTTCTACTATTTCATCTACTGCTCTGCCTGCCGTTTCATAATAAGAGTTCAGCTCATCACCGTTTTTTATGTCAAAGAAATCAAATTTCGGCACCTTCAGGTTATTCGGCATCAATACATATGTTGCGAGAACGGACTTATAACCTTTTTCCCTGAGCATTTCTCCCGGCAGATTTACGGCATCTCCTCCTACCATTAATATAGTGGAAACGGTGGCAAGTTTCCTCTTTCCTCCTTCTGGGAGAAGAGGGATGAGTTCTTTTACAGGGAGAGGTATGTCTGACGCATAACATGGAAATGCCAGTATAAGTGTAGACCCTTCAGGGATAAATTCGGAAAGCTTCTGTTTCAACATATGTTCATCAGGTTTTTTATTAAAATTCCTTCCGCATTCCATATGGAGTTTACCTGCTTCAATTACCTCACAGGCATGATTATTTTTCAACAATCCTTCTTTTATTTTATTTACCACCCAGTGAGTATTGCCTGTTCCCGAAAAATATAATATCCTGAAATCTCTTTTTACATCTTTGTCAGGTATGTCAAGTATCATAGATACATCGAAATATTCAGGCTTATAAGGTTTTTCAAGGGCACCGTCGAAAAATTTCATAATCAGTCTGGACAGAGGATTTTCCATTATCTTTCTGGCATAGTCTCTGTTTTCCCACAGACTGATATCGATAAAACTTCCGTCCTCCTTTGTAAGGAGAAGACCTCCTTTGCAGTTGATAAAATTTACCCATCTGGAAAGGAATTTTTCTGTTTTAACGGCAGATTGAAGGGAATCAAAGGTTTTAAATTTTCCTTTAATTACGAGTGCTGCAGGTTTCTGACTCCTTGAATACATATTCAGTTTTATTGAAACATCGTAAAAATCCATGGTATAAGTATTTAATATATTATCTTCAAAGGTTTTTATTAAATCGACTGTTTCGGGGCTTTCCAGGGAGATTAAAGCGTCTTTTTCAGATGTCCAGAGGCTTATATCCATAAGAGATCCTTCCTGATTTTTCAATACAATTCCGCCCTTACATCCCTTCAGAGCACCGGATGCAGAAGAAATAAAATCTTCATATATTTTTTCAATTTTCTCCGCAAAATCAGGATTTTTTAACTGTGCAGTTATTACGGCTGACTTCACTTAAATTCCTCCTCTTCTATTTTTTTCAATTTTTTAAGAACCTTTTCGAAACCGGCTTTATACATAAAAGGAGATTCTTTAGAACCATAAGGAAGACTTTTCAGATAAGAAAAATGTTCTTCAAGTTCTGCTATTACGGCTTTCAATAGATTATGGAAATCATCAAAATCTTCTTTTCCTTTTTTAATTGCCATTGATTTAGCCTTGCTCATACCGTCAGATTCCGTATTTGCCGCCTCTATATAATCAAAAATTTCCTCTCTGAATTTACTCTTACTCAGATGAGGAGCCTGATGGCGAAATTCCTCCAGATACATCCAGTCGGGTTTTGAATGAATATTTGATAAAATAGCTTCAAGTTTTTCTATGTATTTTTTTATGGTGTTTACTCCTTAATTATAGTTAATCTCATAACTATCCATAAATAATGACCTCGTAATGCGTAAAGCGTGATGCATGATGCGCAGGGATTAAACCCGTCACGCGTTACGCGTTACGCGTCACGACAAATTAAATTCTAATAAGTTATAAAATACACTATATATCCGGCTATTTTATTATAGCCAATAAAATTAAATTTTTACTTTTTTATCCTGAGAGTCTGAAAAATTGTATTCCAGTTATTACCTCCGTCACATGTATTTATAATAATACAGGAACCTCCGTTATGTCCTTTATATGCAAGATCTGTGCTGGTGCCTCCCACTGCCCATCCTGTGTTACCGTCAACGAAATGAAGGTCCAGAAGTAATTCTGGAATATCTTCCCTCTGATAATTCCATGTCCCCCCTCCGTCATTACTATGTAAGATTACCCCCGTAAAAGTTCCGTCACTACGTTTTCTTCCTCCTATAACCCATCCGTTCTTAAGATCGGTAAAACATACTTCTGTCAGACTGGCATCTGCTTTAAAGACATTCCATGTAAGCCCTCCGTCAGAGGTATGAAGTATTGAACCGTCAACACCTGTGACATAGCCGTTATTTTTATCAACAAACCAGATAGACGT
>CALARM010001172.1 GCA_937888925.1 uncultured Synergistia bacterium
TCTTAAGATGTTGAGTAAAACCTTTATATCTATAAATTCCATCATACTTTCTTTCACTTTTTCCGCAATGGTTGGCATATTTTTCGGCCTTTATCCTGCAAGGAAAGCTGCATCCCTCGATCCTATAGATGCTCTGAGATATGAGTAAAATCAAGGAAAAACAGAGAGCAGGGGAAGATCTTTACAATTTTTTACAAAAAGGTAAAACTTATGTAATACCTTTACTTTATAATTCGAGAAGGTTTTAAATACTTATATAGAAATATAATAGACTGAAAAAGGGGGGGTTTTATAAAACCCCTGAATTCATGAGTGGATAAATTTATGAAAACATATATGACAGGCAGAGATAACAGAATAATATACAGATTGATATGTTCTATTTATATTATAATTTTTCTTACATTTAACCCTCTTCCATCTTTCGGTAAAGACATATTAAAACTGAATCTTTCCGATTGTATAAAAATGGCAATAGACACAAATCCCTCTATAATTAAAGCAAGGGCAAACATAGATGTGGCAAAGGCAAACAGAACTCAGGCTTTATCCGGTTTCTACCCTACCATAAAGATGAATTCCCAATATAACAGGACCAACGCAAGTTCAACTTCCATATCGGGTTCAGGAGGCACTGTAGTCTCTACACCTGACAGTCAGAGTTCTTACACCAATTTTACTTTATCACAGCGTATTTTTGACAGTTTCAAAACATGGAAGAATTATAAATACAGTGATGCCCAGCTTGAGAATGCCGAATACGCTCTTCAGGAATCGTGTAATAATCTTGCTTTGAATGTAACTCAGTATTATTTCAATGTTATTTCGGCAGCAAATCTTGTTAAATTAAATGAAACCCTTGTCCAGCAATCCAGCAGTCATCTTGAACAGACAGAGGCAAACTACAGAGCAGGCATTGCTCCTAAAGCCGACACCTATTCTGCACAGGTAAATTTCACAGAGGCAAAGGTCAATCTTCTCGATGCTCAAAATAATCTGAGGATCAAAATGGCCAATCTAAAAAATTTAATAGGTTTAAAAAGAAATATAGATGCCGAGGTTATAGAAGAACATTTTGAGCTGAACTATAAGCCTGAGTTGCAGGAATCAATAACAAATGCTCTGGAGAAAAGGCCGGAACTGAAAGAAATGATTTCACAGATTCAGGCACAGACCGTACAGATTGAAATTCTTACACTTAATGTAATGCCACAGCTTACCGTAGATGTGGGATTAAATCTGGACGCAGCCAGAGACCCTTCCCGTACCAATAACTATTATACAGTACAGGCCAATTTCACCCTTCCTCTCTTCGATGGTTTTAGCAGTTCATCAAAGATAGATGCAGCAAAAGCAAGTAAGACCAGTCTGGAGGCCGGTAAACTGGACACGGAAAAATCCATAAGCCTGGAAGTGGAAACATCCTATTATAATCTTGAGACAGCTTTTGCAAAGATAGAATTAACAACACAGCAGGTAGAAGAAGCAAATAAAAATCTTCAGGTCGCAGAAGGACGATATAAGGCAGGAGTTTCACCCTTTCAAGAACTTCTTGATGCACAGGTAACCTTCAGCAGATCTATGACAGAATTAATTATTGCAAAATATAATTATCAAATAGCACTGTTCACATTTAAAAAAGCTATAGGAGATGAACTATTGTAACATCTATTTATACGAGAATCGTAACGCGTAACACGTGACGGAAGGAACAAATTCTCATACTTCAGTGAATAGTAATTTAAATAACGTTTTTTTCATTTTTCACTTTTCACTTTTCACTTTTCACTCTAAATATTCTACGATAAATTTCTTTTTCCATTGTATATAAAATCACCTGTCATTTTTAAACACAATCCTTATTCACTTTTTTAAATTTCTCCCTTGCTTTTTTCACCTTTTTCAGTCATAATAAGTTAGAATTTTATATGAAAATGATGAAGTCTTATGCTTCACTATCCGTTAATTTTCATATTTGGTTGCGACCGCTCCGGTCATGCCTGTTAGTGAGTAGTGAATGGTAAATAGTGAGTAGAATTGAAAAATATACAGGAGAAAATTGTTTATGAACAAATCTAAAACACTTATTATATTTATTATAATACTTATAATATGTTCTGCCGGTTTTTATGTGTATAAAACAAAACAGAAAAAAGGGGATAAGAAAAAAGATTACCATACAGTTAAGGTTACGAAAGATAATCTTGAGGTGATTATAACTGCCACAGGAGTAGTTAAAGCAATAGTGCAGATAGATATAAAATCAGAAATAGGAGGAAAGGTTATAAAATTACCTCATGAAGAAGGAGAAACTGTTGCGGCAGGTGATTTGCTTGCAATTATTGATGATACCCAGTTAAAACAATCATCCCTTCAGACAGATGCAGATTACAGGAACAATCTCTCGAAGCTTAAACAGGCAGAAACATCCGTAGAATTTCAGAGAA
>CALARM010001173.1 GCA_937888925.1 uncultured Synergistia bacterium
CACCGCTTCTTTACCGGCATTTGAAATACTTCCTCTGAAGAAATTGGTCTGAATGGTAAAAAAGTCAAGTTTTCCGAGACCTTCGATTATTTTCTCAAAGGTTATGCCTTCAGCAGGTTTATTCACGAGTTCAATCATATCAAGGGAACCTCCGTCAAGCTTCATTACCTTTCTGTCCAGTTTTTTAATGCCTTTTAAAGAATGAGGAACATTGAGAGCAGTTGAATTGGAAAGTATACAGGTTTTCGCTTCCGGGAAATATTTATTCCTGAGTCCTGTCACAAGGTCGATTATATTATCGAAATCGGGATGGAGACTGCCTTCCCCGTTGCCGGAAAAGGTTATATAATTTAAATTTTTATTATTTGCCTTCAATTCTTTTAATCTTTCTTCGAGAAATTTTTCAACAGTCTGAATATCAGGCAGAAGATTGACATATTTATCTATATTATCTGTTAAAATTTCGGTCCATCCGCAGTGGCAGTAAACACAGTTAAAGGGACAGATTTTGATATGTGACGGCATAAGGTTAATTCCCAGAGATTGGCCCAGTCTTCTTGAGGAAACAGGGCCGTAAACAAGATCTTTTCTTTTTTCTGTTTCTTTCATAAATTTCAGTCAGTGAAAATACTCCTTTCATTCATAATTACGCACGAAATACGTCAGCTTTGTTTAAATTTTCTATATCTTCTACATTTAAACCGGTTGTCTATAATTCTTTAAAAGTATCAAATAAAGAAACTGTTTCTTTCATTTTTACTATAACATCAACTTCAAAGGGACACCTTTCCATACACTGTCCGCATTCCATGCAGGCAGACGGTTTTACGGTAAGGGATTCATAAGTATTTTTAAGTTCTTCCGTCATTCTGGCAGAGGCGCTGTCGAGGAGAGTAATCACCATGGCGATATTAATATTTACGGGACAGGGCTGACAGTGATTGCAGTAGCAGCATACACCTTTAAAAGATTCCTTCAATTCCGACATAACTGCAGTATAATCCTTCCTGATAGGAAAAGGCTATCTTTGCTTTTGTATTTGCAATCCATTGAAGTATTAACCGTGAATCAGTCGGCATATCAAATCTCAGTGTGGAACTCAGTGGATGTTCATTAATTTCTTTAATGGATTCTATCTTTTCTGAAGTGATGGTACGGTAGCCGGAATATCCTGCGAAAAGAAAATCCGGCGGTTCTTTATTAATATCTGTCTTAGATGTGTAAATATACCAGTATTTGTGAATTTCAGAAACTGTAAGTTTATTATATACCAGTGCTTTATCACTCTGTTTTAAAATTACTTCATAAGGTGTTTTATCTTTCTTATTTGATTTCTCGTAATTAATAGCTATAGAGCTGTTTTCGCTTCTGAATCGCTTGATTATAGAGGAATAATCTATAGGTCCAGCCAGGGCATAAAGGATTGTGCTTTTCCCTGTGCCGTTAATTCCTGTAAGGATATGTATATCGGCCAGGTCTTCCCTGAGTTTCCGGCCGAATTCAATTACAAGATGGTCAAATACTCCTATATCTTTCAATTCCAATTTTGAGATGTGCATAAAATCAGGCTTAAAAAATATATCCGTATTTTTGCCGATTGAAGTCTTGTTTTTAAAAGTATAATTCTTTAGCCATAAATGATCTTTAGGTTCATCTGCTGCGGGATTAATAACAGGCTCTTTAAGAGTATCACGGTCTCCTTTTCTCCCATTACATCTTTTACATGAAGGTAGAAGGTTATCCCAGACAACTACTTCATCTTTATAAATACTCTTCGGATGAAAATGTTCAACTTCAAGGTATTTAGACTCCTCATCTATTTTACATTCACAGTAGCAGCATTTATTATGGCTCATTTCAAGCAGTGCTTTTTTTATATAATCCTTATTCCATACCGTTTTATTACTGTCACTCTTAAATTCTTCCGTTAATTCCTTTACTGTTTCTGGAGTCAGCCTGTCAGGTGCCGGAGGTCTGATAAGTTTAATCATTTATAACCACTCCTAAACCTGCAAGCTGAATTTCCATAAGTCTTATTATTTCATTTCGGGGATGTAATATCTTTTTCAGTTCTTTATAAGCCTCAGTTGCTCCTTTTACATCTTCATTATCCATATATGTATCAAAACATTGCAGTTTTTCATAATATTCCTGAGATTTCGTATCTTTAAGACCTGCTACTTCTGTAAGTATTTCTTCAAGAGTCCATCCTTTATAACCAACGGAATTATAAGATAAATTCTTCTGTCTGATCATTTTATCTTCAGGCGATATTTCAAGTGCAATAATTTCATCCGGTTCTGCGACCTGTATAATATGAGGGCTGTGAGTGGTTGTAAAAACCTGTGCAGAAGGAACTATTTTCTTTAATCCTTTATAAATAGCCGTCTGGAATTCAGGATGGAGATGTAAATCCAGTTCATCTATGATTATTATGCCGTCGAAATCTGTTACGTTGATTCTAGGATTTTTAAATCTGAATTCAATTTCCGTGATTATTCCGAGAAGGACGGAAAGAGCTGATTTGTAGCCGGAAGATAGATATTCATAGTATATTATGCCAGTAGGAGTTTTAACGAGTATATCATTTGTAGGTATGACTGAATGAAATGTTATATCAGGATCCAGAATAGAGAAAATACTTTTTGCAAGGTCAAAATTATTTCGCTGATCTAATGTAAGGACATTTTCATGAGCAGACCAGAGATAACGATTAATAAACCAGGTTTTTAAATTATTAGAATCTATTCCCAGCAGAGCTAATGATGAGTTATTTTCTTTCTTTCTGAGGGGATCGCTTTCTATACCTTTTACCATTCTGTATTCTATATCTCTACGGGATTTGAATACTATTATTTCTTCTGCAGTGAAATAATAGTCAAGTTGTAGAGGATGACTGCTCACATAAGGTTCAAATACAGTTATATGAAATACTCGTTCTGATATATGTCCCATATCATTCATAACATCCAGAATCCATTTTCCTCTTTCACAGTCGGCATTCTTTTTTAAAATCGGTGTCGGTTGAGTTATAAACGAGTGGGCAATACACTCCAGTATGGTAGTTTTCCCTATACCATTCGTACCGCAGATAATATTGAAATGGTCGTTAAAATTAAGTTTTAAATTCTTTATAGGGCCGATGCCTTCTATCAATATACCTTTTACTGTTGACATAAGTTTTTACTCCTACTTTGTTAGCCATATATTTCAATCATTAATAAATAACCGTTATTTCTATATTTATTGGTAGTCTCTCTTTTAGTATTCCATCTAAACTTTACAGAGAGAGCATATATATAAACCGAATCGTAACATACATATGATGGTAATGTTGTAGCAATAGTTTTCTTCCCGGTCTTACTAATGCCAGATTATTTACTTATTAAACACCATATATAAAAAAATAATAATAAAATATTCAAATTTAACATGATTTTATCATAATCGTGAATTATAATAAAGGTTAACAAAAGTAATTTTAAGTAAGTAACGTAATCGGTAAAATCATAATCTCAAAATTAATGAACCCCGGGAGGAAACACAATGAAAATGAAGTTCAAGAACATATATCAATTCAAAATCACACTCAAAGGCATCAAACCGCCAATCTGGAGGAGAATACAGGTTCCCGAAACTTATACATTCTGGGACATCCACGTAGCAATTCAGGATTCAATGGGATGGTCAGATTATCATCTTCATCAATTCGAAATTTTAGACCCTTCTAAAGGGAAAAAAGTCTTAATAGGCATCCCAGATGAGGAATTCAACTGCTTCACGAAAACCCTCCCGGACTGGAAGCAGAAAATCTCCCGTTATTTCTCCGTGGAAAACTCCAAAGCAAATTACGAGTATGATTTCGGAGACGGCTGGGAACACATTGTAAAACTGGAGAAAATTCTTCCAAAGGATGAAACGATTTCCTATCCGGTATGTATCGCAGGAAAAAGAAAATGTCCTCCTGAAGACTGCGGAAGCACG
This sequence comes from uncultured Synergistia bacterium, assembly GCA_937888925.1. The sequence goes on from CALARM010001173.1 coordinate 3,985, forward strand.
CCCGGCTATGAAAACATCCTCAGACTGATGAACAATCCTGAAGATGAAGAATATGAAAGCATGATAGAATGGCTCGGAGGAAGATTTGATCCCGAAGATTTTAATTTTAAAGACGTAATCTTCGATGATCCTGATGAAAGATTAAAAATGGCTATGGAAGATTAAATATGAAAAGTAAACATTTTTCCGGCATTCTATCAATTCTTTTAACAGGTGATTTAATTTGATAAAAAGAATAACCTTAATAGTAATCATTATATCTGTTTTTCTCACCTTCTGTACCTCAGGTAAGGATAAAAATGACTTGCTCTTATGTCTTCTGAATGAAAAGGAAAGGCGGACGGAATTAATCGAGAAAAATAAAGATTTAATAACGAGAAGCCTTGCGGAAGAATTCCTGAAACATTCCTTTTATCACCCCAATATGGCTTATTCTGACCTGACCTTCAGTGAAGCCCAAAAGAGATACGAACTGGCCGTGAAGATGGCAGAAATCCTTGATGATAATGAACTTAAAGGCATAATAATGCTTTACAGAGGGACTGCAATAATAGATAATCCGAAGAGTGCCGGACCTTATTATGAGAAAGCACTTGATTATTTTAAAAAAGCCAGTTCCGCTGCAGGCGAGGCATGGGCTTATGAAGTTTACAAATATAAAATTCCTTCTACTCCTTCTGAGAGAAAGAACATATGCAATAATCTGGAAAAAGCTCTCAAAATCTATCATCAACTGGGGTTAAAAAAGGAAGAAGCCTGTTGCCTTAAAGAACTGACATGCCTGTATTTTCAGCTGGGAGAAAAAGAAAAAGGTCTCCTGTATAAAAACAATATGGTGAAAATATATGGTGAGATCTACGGGAAAAGCCATAGTAAATACGAAGAATACAGACTTCATGAATATAGCAGGTACGGATTATCCAATAACTATGAAGAAGGACTTCTTTATAAGGAAAAGGAACTGAAAATAATATCCGAATTTACAGAGGAAGATGTGAAACAATTCAACGATGAGCTGGAAAGTCCTTCATGGCCGAAAGTAACATACGGCAGGAAGGATAAAAATATATTGCTGGCCTCTGCCTGTGAAAATCTGGCACTTTATAACGAAAACTGGAGAAAATACGAAGAGGCTATTATTAACTATAAAAAATCTCTGGATATACTCGACAGTGCAATGAAAAACAGTGATTCTGAAACAGGAATTCATTATATGTATATGACCGAGAAAATTATAATTGACGGAAGACTTGCCGGCATATATGTAATTATCGGCAAAAAGGAAGAGGCTCTCAAATATTATGAAGATTCTATTAACCTTACCGGGAAAGCAGGTGGGCCGAAAGAACTGTTATCGGACTACATACAGACGGGAGACATTCTGCTTCTTGCCGGTATGACTGAAGAAGCCACAGAAAAATATACCGGCGGTTTTAATATACTGGAGAAAATGGATAGTACCCCTGACTGGTACAATACAAAAAAAGCCCAGCTTTTATACAGACTGGCTCTGTGTTATTTTCAGAAAAAAGACTATGAAAAAGCTGAGAATTATCTTAAAGAATCAATAAAGACAGAAGCTGAGACAGATAAACCCTGGTATGATCCTATGTACAAACTTATGTCCGAGGTTTATCTTGCCGGCGGTAAACCGCAGACGGCCTTAACATACAAAATAACTAATCCCGCTTCCAACGATAAAGTCT
>CALARM010001174.1 GCA_937888925.1 uncultured Synergistia bacterium
AATACTGGTGGAAAAAACAACTGCCTGTAGTACTTGATAAATTTTACAACTGGTAATGTTAAAAAAAACTGTAAATAAATAATAGAAGTTTTTGCACACTATTCTATTTGTAATCTTTATATAAATTGACTTTTTTAAATAAAAGGCAGCAGGTAACTGGAATATAAGTATTTTTCTTCTTCCCATCACCTGTTGCTTTATTTATTAAATAAAATTCCTATGCATTTATATTAAAATTTAATACATTTACTGTTTACTTTTTAAAAATATATGTGATAATAATATATATAAACATATATTTTCATGGCTCATTATGAAATAACCTTATCATGTTTACAGTGTTTAAAACACGCAATATATATAGTTTTTGTAAAAATTGTACAGGTTATATTCTTCCAGTCTCTTAAAATATTGGAGGCAAGAAATTGGCAGTAAGACATTCTTATAGAGGCTTTACTCTGGCAGAAGTAGTGTTAGCAGTCGGCATTATGGGAGTTATTATATTATTAATAAGCAGTGTTTTTATTTCCGGTTTATATAATATTAAAAAAAGTAAGTATAGAATTACTGCTCTCAATATAGTAGATAAAAAATTAAGTGAGTTAAAAAATCTGCCATTATCTGACAATATAATCCCTGCAGATGATATAAATTCTTCTATTTATGGGGCAGACACTGTGACAGGTAATCTCACCTGGGGAAGTTCATCTACTGATATAACAGTCCAGGGAAATGAACATATAAATAATATACCATACAGATATACGATAAATATAAGTGAATATAATAATCCTGCTGATGATCCGAATAATATTAAAAAAGTAAATATAGAAGTAAAATGGAAAGATCCACAGGGTGGAGAAAAGTCAGTAAGAACTATAACATTGCTGGCAAGGCCTAAAAAAATCTATTAAGGAGAAAGATTGGAATTTCATGATATTGTTTAAAGAAAAAGGTCACACTATTCTTGAAATGGCTATGGTAGCAGCAGTTTTTTCTCTTTTTCTTGTATTTATGTATGCCACTTTTGATATGGGACTTAAAAGCTGGCAAATTGGTTCAATAAGAAGTGAATTACAGCAGAGTGCCGAAGTTGCTATAAAAAGAATAATAAAGGATCTTACCTGTACAAATATGTCATCACTGGTAATAGGACCATCAGGAGAATATATAGCTTTTGAAAGTCCAATCAGTATTACAACAAGAGATTTTGTTTATGATCCCAATAATGGTTTACCTGAATGGCAGGGTCATATTATTTATTTTACTCTTCCGTCGGATAAAGATGGTATAGTTTTATATAGAAAATATATAAACAGAGGAGCAGGCAAAGCAAATATAAACCCTTTATCACTGCCATCTCCAATAAATACGTCTACTTATCTTGTGGCAGATGATGATGCCAGGGTAATGGCCAGAAATCTGAAAAGTATAAATTTTAATAAATATGGTTCAAATATAACTGTTACTATAAAATATATTAAAGATATCAGGAAAAATGCCAGTGTTAATTTCTCTGCTCAGGGAAAAGGTATTGAAGAATTCGAGCTTATATCTTCTGTTATACCTAAAAATTAATCACATGGAGGTAATCTTATGAAAAAGATAATAAATTCAAAAGGATTTGCTCTCGTATCTGTCCTGCTTCTTGCCACAATATTTACAATGTTGACTACATCAATGCTATATATAAGCACCTATCACCTTCAGTTAATAGGAAATGTTGAAGTCCAGTCAAGAGCAATGAAGGCAGCAGAAGCAGGAGTGGAGTTTACTATAGCAAAGCTTAATGATTCCGGCGCATGGGGACTTTATGACTCAACAAGCGGAAAATGGTCAGGAGGAACATCTACCGGTCCACCTGAAATAAATGTTAAATTTCCGGAAACAGAAAGTGAATTTTATATTACTTTTGATAATACCCAGACAAAATACATGTATTCCTATAATAATCTTTTTGAACCCAATAGCTTCCCCAGAGTTACTCCTGCAGGTAAATTTATACCACCATACTGTCTGGATGTAATAGTTTATGGCAAATGTAAAGGGACAACGAAAATACTTCGTGTTTTACTTACAAGAGACGATATATTTCCATATACACTGAATGCTGATGGAAAAATTATGCTAAGAGAGGCAAATACACGTATAAAAGGGGAAAATATTTCAGGTTCAGGGAGTAGTAAATCTCCCGGGAAAGCTCATTCCAACTGGAAAGACCCTGATCCGAATGAACCAAGTATTATAAAGGGTTCAAATAATAAACTGTCTACAAACAAAGGATTTTTCTCTGCAAGCGGAAAAGTATTTTCTGACTCGGTAGATCCAAACAGTTATGATTGCGTAAGAAATGAGAATATTGAAACAAAAGCACAGATAGGCGAATTAAACATAGCACAGATTATAAATGAAAACAAAGGGAAAGCAGATATAACAATAGGTCCCGGAGAGGTAAACATTATTAAGAGAGAATGGGAGGAAGAAAATGAAAAGGGGAAAAAAGAAAAACATACAGAATTTGACCTTGAAGGACTTCCTGCCGGTTCCTATGAAATAGATAAAAAAACAGGGCTTGTAACCATATTAAAAGATATTTACGTTTCAGGCACTATGAACTATGATACACAGAAAGATAAATGGATAGGAGATACTTCTGTACACAGTGAGTCCCTTTATTTTAAAAGATCTGATGATACAATATTTACAGGTGACAGTATATATGATGAAATATATGGCACAACAGAGATTACATCACCTTATACGGCTCAATATGCGAAGGTAGACCTTAACGGCCACAGTATCTATTCAAATTCTCATTTAATTATGGGTGTACAACTCATAGGACAGGGTTCTATGATAACTACAGGTAAATTATCCTATCTGCAGGGTTCTACATGTGACAATATAGTAGCCGTCAGCGGAGATGATCTTACTGTAGAACTGTCAAAAGATACTCCTACCTATCATGCGAAAGGACTTTTCTACAGTAATGACGATATAACAGTAAAGCCAATAGCAAATAACAGTCCACTGAACGCAACATCAACAGGTACAAGTATCCGTAATATCTATACTATTACAAAAGGTAAATCTGCTGGAAGCAATATGAGAGTCGGCAAAATAACAGGTTATGAACAGGAAGAAGACGAAGATGGAAAGCCTAAAGACGGAGATCCCATATGGGAAGGCTGTACGATTGTTATGGCAAGAGTGGAAGAAGATACAGGCAACAGTCATATAATTATAAAACCACGAACTATTCTTACGGCAGGTAAAATTGAACTGACTTACAATGGTAAAGTCATAGATTTCGGGTCTCTTGATCTGGCAGTCAGGGAAAAAGTCGGTTTCCCCGGTACATATGAAATAGGGGTCATGGATTCTTCAGGAACCATTACATGGGGCACTTCTGCCACACTTGTTACAGGTTTCCCCGGAAATCTGAATAACAGTGAATTTGCAGATATGGGGAAAAATTTCGGAGAAACTTTTTATAATAATACAGGCGTAGGAGCAGATCTTTACATAGAAGGATGTCTTGTCTCTCATAATTATAATATTACAGGCGACTATGACGAATGTATAAACAGTCTGGAATTAGATAGTGGAGACAGAGACGGCATAATGGATATAACGTACAATAAAAATAGTTATATAAATAAAATTAGTAATATAAGAGGATATAACCTTGGTGTAAGAATAATAAGCTGGCAGGAAATAAAATAAAGACGTAACGCGTGACATGTCACGCGTTACTATTATTATTTTCCCCAGTCTCTCAGGGCTTTCAAATTTTCTATTGGTGTTGAAACAGGATAGGTACAGCCTGCACCAAGAATCCATCCCCTTCCGCCTGTACCATCATATGCATCTTTTGCTTCTCTGACACAGTCTGATGTAGTGCCTTTAACTATAGTAGTTCTATGATTTATTCCTCCCATAACAACGCCTTTTACAAGATCCTTACCATCTTTAAGAGACATATTTGTTTTATCGCATGAATCCCAGTGAAAGCCATGGACAGGATAATCGGCCATTTTTTGAAGCATATTATTCCCCTGACAGACATGGAGAATATTAAAAGGACAGTCTTTTACAATTTTAAGTAACCTCATATCATAAGGACGGCAGAATTCATTGAATTGTTCCTCTGTAAAATAGTCAGCACTTGCCCAGTACCGTGTCGCATAAAACACACCTGAAATACCTGTATTAAGTGCTTCGTCCATAAATTTTTCAAAGGTACATGTTATATTATTCAATACCCTGTGAATTATATCCTTATGATTCGTTATATGGTCTCTTAAAACATCAATATTCTTTACCAGTTTTAAAATAACAGCAAATGGAGTAAAAAC
>CALARM010001175.1 GCA_937888925.1 uncultured Synergistia bacterium
TTTTCGTATGTCCCAGAACAATTTTATAGATCTTTTTTCTTTCTCCTTCCTCAAAAAGGGTCTTTCTCCTGCCCTTTGCACAGATGTAACAACTCTGGCCGGCTGATTCATAAAGGGGATTTTTTAGAAAACTTATCCTGTGCGGCATGGAAAGAACATCCAGAGAAAAATCGTGAAGATATTTCAGAATCTTATCATCTTTATAGGGATAGATATGAACAGGATACAGTAGAGAAGGATCATGAATCTTTGAAAGAATCTTTAAAAGAGACATTGAATCTTTTCCGCCTGAAAGAGCTATAAGAAGCATATCATCAGAAGAAAAAAGTGAATATTCTCTGTTGCATTTTATAACGTTTTTTATAATCTTTTTTTCTATATCCATATTACTTTTTGCTTAAATCCTGTTCTATGCCAGAAGTATATTTCTTTATTTTTTTTTATTTACCTGCATTTCGTGACGGAAAGTCCTGTGTACACTATGAATAAAAAAAATATTTCAAAGATATTGTAAAATTTTAATAAAATGGTATAATTTTAGGTAGCGATGAAAGAGACTGAAATATTCATCATTTAAAATAAGAGAGATATACAAATAAAAGTGAAATAGGTACAAACATGTCATTTTTCCCTTGCCAGTACATGCTACTATTTTCCCATTGAATTAATTCTCTCTTTAATGGACTGTAAGAAAATAACTCTGTTAAATTATGTTTATTTTCCTCACGTGACGCGTGACGCGTCACGATTATAAATATGATATAGTTATTTTTTACAACGCCTGAACAGAAATGACCAGAAGGATGGATGTAATTTGATATAATTTAAAAAGATGGTTGGTTTACCTGAAGGAGGTAGGTAAATTATGAACATCTTAAGCAAATTGACAGAAATATTTAAGAGAAATATTATGTTTTATATGAAAATAGCTCCTCCTGACAGTTCACCTAAAAATAACAAAATAGAAGAAATATATTTTAAAGGTGCATGGGAAGAAGACGGAGAGGCAAGATGGGTGTTCTTTAAAACAGAAGATGAACATGCCACTGCCAGATTAAAAGAAGAACCTTCTTTCATAAAAGAAGACACATATGCCACTGCCAGATTAGAAGAAGAACCTTCTTTCATAACAGAAGACACATATGCCACTGCCAGATTAAAAGAAGAACCTTCTTTCATAACAGAAGACACATATGCCACTGCCGGATTGAAAGAAGAACCTTCTGTTATAACACAGGACACATATGCCACAGCAGGGTTGAAAGAAGAACCTTCTGTTATAACACAGGACACATATGCCACAGCAGGGTTGAAAGAAGAACCTTCTGACATAACAGAAGACACATATGCCGCAATCAGAGAAAAAAATTCTCCAAACACCGATTTCAAAACTATACACTTTAATAAAGCTATTGCAAAAGATGATAAGAAAGAAAAAATAAAACTTCAGGGATCGCCTGTGAAAGAGGAAAAAGAAGAGATCGTTTCTATAACAAAACTCGGATATACCATGACGTCCAGATATAGTTCTGCAGTAAGTCCCGGAGATAATCAGATAAAAAATGATCTGATAGACCAGAGGGACATAATGAGAAACGAAAAAATAAAAGTTTTTTTTGCTGAAGATAATAAAAGTTTTCAACTGGTATTAAAAACACTGCTGAATTACTCCCAGGATACAGAGCTATGCGGCTGGGCAGCCAACGGAGAAGAAGCGATTCAAAAAATCAGGAAGCTGTCACCATTTCCCGACGTAATTTTAATGGATATTGCCATGCCCCGGATGGATGGCATAAGTGCTACGAAAGAACTGCTTAAAATTAATCCTCATGCCAGTATTATCATGTTAACAGCCTTTGGAGATAAAGAACATGTAGTTGATGCCTTTGAATCCGGAGCCAGTGGCTTTCTGAGAAAAGATGCGCCCTTACCTCTTGTGGAAGAAGCTATAAAACAGGCTGCCAGAGGAGGAAGACCTGTATATAAAGAGATTTCCGAATATGTAAAGGAAGTTAAAAAAACATGTACCAGTCAACCTGATTATATGGAAATATATCCGGAAGAGAAACCTGTTCCGGATGAACACTTTAAATATGTCTCTGAAAGGAACTCCAGGGGAATCTCTTTTGGTACAAAGCTTCCTTCAGATGAAGAAAAAATTATGGAGAAAATTGAACATGTAGAAAAAGTTATTCAAAAAGTTGAAAGAAACAGGGAGATTTTAGATGAAATTATTGAAAAAATCGAAAAAAAAGAAAAAAATTTAGATAGACTAATTCAGGATAAACAGACAGGAGAGGAATCTGAAAAAGATCATTTAACATCAAAGGAGCTTCATGGAATAGATGACAGTAATGAAATTACTCAAAAAATTCTTTATTATAAATCTCTCTTAAGAGAAAAACCTGAACAAATAAATGATATTATAAAAGCTTACAGAGAACTCCAGGAGAAGCACCCGGAGAATATGGAGCTATGTATCTCTCTTGCCATTGCCTGTTTTAAACAGAATTTATTTAAAGAAGGGCTGGAAGAATTTGCAAAAACTATTGATAATAAGGAATTTTTAAAGAAAGAATCTATTCAAAAAATAATAAATTATGATATAATACCTTCAAAGACCGGTCAAATCTTATCCGATGTATCAAATATAAACGATGAATTATGGGAAAAAATAAAACCTTTGATACCGGTACGGACAAAGAAATCCGGCTATCCTCCTATGGAAGACCGTAAAGCCATGAATGCTATATTATATATATTGCAGACAGGATGTCCCTGGAAATTACTTCCAAGGAACCTGGGTTCAGGAAGTACGGTTCATAACAGGTTCAGGGCATGGAAAAAAGCCGGGGTATTTAAAGCTTTATGGAGCAACGGAATAATGGACTGTAATGTAAAAAACATAATAAGTGATAATTGTAAAAGGAGACATATATGCTTTTAGATAGATTAAGCAGAAGGGCTTTTTTAACAGCAGGCGGAAAAGCCCTTCTGTTTTTTATGTACGGGAGTGATATTCTGATGAAATGTTTTCAGGAAGGAGAAATTAATATTTCCGATTTCAGAGAGGCAGATTATTTTAAAGTAATACAGGGACAGGATATTAACCTTATGTATCAGGGAGATAAAATATGTACCCATATATTACTATCTTCAAAAGGGAAAAACCGTATAATAACATCTTTTACAAACGGTAATTCCTGCTTCGGTCTCTGGTTTAACAGAGATATTGATATGGTCATTGAACCGGACGATAAAATAGAAGAAGTAATAACAAAAGAAGGAGTAACTTTCATTTCATTCGGAGTAAAAACAAATAAAAAAAACCTTATCATAGATGATTACATAGTGGATTCTGTAAGAGCAGCCAGGGATAAAGGTGATTGTGACGATTATAGCAGCAGAAACCGGGTATTATGGAGAAAAAAATTTGCAGAAACCTGTCATGATATTGCAATAGCTCATGCCTGGGTCGAACCACTGGTAAACATATCAAAACTCAAAGACGGAAGAAGTGCCATAAAATTTTACCGTACAACCATTGATGAAACATACGGAGTTTACGGAGAAGTGACATTACCTTCCTGTGTAACAGTGTCAAAAGAAGAAAACGGAAAAATAACTCTTACATGTGACAGAGAAATTGATTTTCTTATAAGGACAACAAGTACTTTTCCGTCCCTCACACCATTTAAACCGGAAGATCTCATAAATAAAGATTTTTTATGTAAAATAAAAAACAATGAAGTTCCTGAATGTAATGACAGAGAACTTCATTCAGCCCTTAAAGAATATAGAAAATACTTTCGTCCATCTCTGAGAGATCTCTTATTTCTCTCATATAAAGAATGTTATCTGGCAGGTTCCTGGAGATTTCTCACTTATTTCGGAAGAGATACTATGATGACATCTATAATACTCGGAGAAGTACTGAGTAAAAGTGCTTATGAAAGTGCCATGGAAAGCATTCTCGATAGACTGGCACAGGACGGCGATGTTGCCCATGAAGATAACAGTTTCTGGCAGGCGGAAGGAGAGAGAATCTGTGAATATAACAATTTAATAAAAGAAGACAAAAAAGCGGAACCTTCGGAAATATTAAAAAATCTTTATAAAGAAAATTATGATTACAAAATGGTTGACGATGATTTTATCTTCCCCGTCATGGTACATAATTATCTCAAAAGGCATGACGGAACGGATGATTTTATCGACAGAACGGTTTTTTCCTCTATTCTGAATAAAGAAACCAATAATAAAAAAAATATAATGAAGAATTTTAATAAAGTAATCACATCTGCCCTCCCCTATTATAAAACGTGGAAACAATTATCATCAGAAGAAAAAGAAAGAGTCTCAGGAAAGAAATCACTGGCAGAAAAATTGATACGAATAAAAGAAGGTATGAATGCAGGAGACTGGCGGGATTCCGATAAAGGTCTGGGCGGAGGAGTCTATTCGGGGAATGTGAATATATACCTTGTTCCTGCATCTCTTAAAGCCATATATACCATATTAAAAAGAGAATACAGTGACGAATTAAAAGACATAGCAGTAAAGAATAACCTCTCATCTCTTCTGGATATATTGAACAGTTTCTCAGGGGAAGAAAAAAAAAGCAGGGAAATGGAGGAACTTATAGATTGCTGGTCACAGGCAAGAAAGCATTTTAAAGTCAGTCTGTCCTG
>CALARM010001176.1 GCA_937888925.1 uncultured Synergistia bacterium
ATGTTGAGACAATTTAAATACCTTGCTCCCACCTCTGAAGAAGAATTACTTAAACTTCTTGCCGCTTACGGAGAAAAAGCGAAACTTCTTGCAGGTGGAACCAATGTTTTTGTAGACATAAGAAGTGATCTGCAGAGACCTGAATATGTTGTGGACGTAAAAAAAATGCCCGGTGTTAAAGAGATAACATTTATACCGGGAACAGGCCTTGTTATAGGTGCTGCCGTTACATGTAACGAAATTATTGAAAGTAACGTCATAAAAGAAAAATATCCGCTCCTTTCTGATGCAGCGAAAGAACTTGCATCATATCAGATAAGAAACAGAGCCACTGTGACAGGCAATATATGTTACGGGTCACCTGCTGCCGATATGGCACCTGCCCTGCTGATACTTGACGGACGATTGAAAGTCGTAAGTATTGCCGGTGAAGATCTGATTCCATTGAAAAATTTCTATAAAGGTGTCAGAAAGACTGCCCTTAATACGGGAGATTTTGTAAAATCCATTATAGTGCCCGAAGAATATATTTCTATGAAAGGTTTATATAAAAAATCCAAAAGGGTAAAGGGACATGATCTGACTATTGCCGGTGTCGCCATGGGGAAGATAGGAGATGTATTCAGAATTGCCATAGGCTCATGTGCACCGACGCCTGTACTTTTAGATGAAATTCCTGTCAGTACACCCCTGTCTGAAATAATAGATCACGTAATTAAAGCCATAAAACCTATAGATGATCTCAGAGGAAGCGGAGAATACAGAAAACATATGGTAGAAGTTTATGTGAAAAGGATTTATGAAGAACTCGGAGGTACGTCCAGATGAAAACCATAAAAGTTAAAGTAAATGATACATGTTATACAAAAGATGTTCCGGAACACAGAACACTCCTGGAATTTTTGAGGCACGATCTTTTTCTTACAGGCACAAAAGAAGGATGCGGAGCGGGAGAATGCGGAGCCTGTACCGTTATCCTTGACGGAAGAACCGTAAATTCCTGTCTTGTTCTTGCCGCAGAATGTGACGGTTCCGTCATAAGAACCATTGAAGGCGAATCTTCTGACGGCAAACTTTCTCCGCTTCAGGAGGCCTTTCATCATCATCATGCAGTTCAGTGCGGTTTCTGCACACCCGGTATGATAATGTCTGCCAGGGCACTTCTGGACAGAAACCCCCATCCTACAGAAGAAGATGTTAAAGAAGCAATTGAAGGTAATTTCTGCAGATGTACCGGCTATAAACAGATTGTGGAAGCCATTATGGAAGTTTCTGAAGGGAAAGGAGTGGAATAAGAATGATTGCACAGGAATATAAATATATAGGCAAAGGGCCTGACAGAATTGACTCTTTTGAAAAATTAACAGGTGAAGCACTCTTTGTTTCCGATATGTTTATCCAGGGTATGTTATTTGCAAAAGTCAAATCCAGTCCCCATGCATCGGCAAAGATAAAAAAAATAGATACTTCCAAAGCTAAAGCTTTGCCCGGCGTAAGAGCGGTACTTACAGGTGAAGATCTTGACTACAGAGTAGGTCTTTACATCGTAGATAAATACATACTTGCAAGAGGTACAGTAAGATATCAGGGAGAAGGCGTTGCGGCAGTTGCGGCGGACACGGAAGATATTGCAAGAGAAGCCATAGATTTGATAGAAGTGGAATATGAAGAAATAGAACCGGTTCTTGATGTAAAAAGAGCCCTCCGGGAAGACAGTCCTCTTGTACATCCCGAACTGGGTAAATATAAATATATAGAAGCGGTTTTCTCTCCGAAGCCCGGAACCAATATTGTCCACAATCAGAAGATAAGAAAAGGAGATATTGATAAAGGATTTAAAGAAGCAGATTTTATAGTGGAAAGGGAATATACGAATCCTTCTGTCCAGCATGTTCCTATGGAAACACATGTATCTGTTGCGAAATGGGAAAAGGGGGATAAAGTAACTATATGGACCAGTGCCCAGTCGCCTTTTACCGTGAGAAATCTCTTCTGTTATTCCTTCGCTCTACCTCATAACAATGTAAGAGTCATAGTCCCTTACGTTGGCGGCGGATTCGGAGGGAAAGCAGGCATTCATTTAGAACCTCTCTGTGCATGTCTCTCCAGGGAAGCAGGGGGAAGACCTGTAAAGCTTCAGGCTTCAAGAGAAGAGGAATTTAATCTATTGCCATGCAGAAGCGGTCTGACCTATAAGATTAAAACAGGTGTAAAAAAATCAGGTAAGATTGTGGCCCAGAAAATGGAAATGTTCTGGGATGCGGGAGCCTATGCTGATTATGCGGTGAATGTCACCAGAGCATCAGGTTATTCGGGAGGGGGGCCATACGAGATTCCCAATGCCTGGCTTGATGCTTTTACGGTTTATACAAATAAAGTCTTCGGCACTGCCTACAGGGGGTTCGGTCATGTAGAGTTTTTCTGGGGTCTTGAAAGACACATGGACTATGTGGCAGATACAATAGGCATAGATCCTGTGGAATTTCGAAAAATTAATGTATTAAAACCCGGCTCTGTAACCCTTACGGGTGAAGTGATAACAGATCATACGGGAGATGTGAAAAAATGTATAGAAGAGGCGGCCAAAGCCATAAATTACGGCACGAAAACAACAGAAGAACTTGAAAGGGAAAAGAAAACAGGTAAAATCATCGGTAAAGCAGTCTGTGCTCTCCATAAAGCTCCTGCCATGCCTCCCTATACGGGAACAGTAGTAATTCTTAAGATGAATGAAGACGGAAGTGTCATAGCAAATCTTTCTCTCGTGGATTACGGTGCAGGAACCTATACGTCCATAGCCCAGATGATTGCGGAAGAATTATCCCTTCCCATTGAAAAGGTGAAAATTGCCTTTGAATGTGATACGGACAGAGATCCCTATGACTGGCAGACAGTGGCGTCAAAAGGTCTTTTTCTGAGCGGTAATGCCGCAATACTTGCAGCAAGGGATATGGTAGATAAAATGTACGATGTGGCTTCCCAGGTATTGAGGGCAAGCAAATATGATCTCCGCCATAAAGACGGTAAGGTTTATGTTGTCCACAGGGAGAATGAATTTGTGACATATGAGCAGATGTCCGTAGGTTATGCCTATCCCGACGGAAAAGGTATAGGAGGGCCCATAGTAGGAGTAGGACGTTATGTGGCCCAGGGACTTACCAATTTAGATAAAGAAACAGGCCAGGGGAATCCTGCTCTTGACTGGACTTACGGCGCTCACGGTGTTGTTCTGGAAATAGATAAAGAAACAGGAGAATTTGATATTATAAAGATTGCCTCTTCTTTCGATGTAGGTAAGGTTATAAATGAAAAGGCAGTAAGAGGCCAGTGTATAGGAGGTATGCTTCAGGGCCTTGGAACTGCCATATGTGAAGGTTATATTTACGATAAAAAAGGAAAACTCTTAAATAATTCCTTTACAGACAATAAAATACCTACTGTGAGAGATATGCCTGAAGAAATAATTGTCATACCTGTGGAGACTCCGCAGTTAGATGGTCCCTTCGGCGCGAGAGGAGTGGGAGAACACCCCATGATAAGTGTTGCTCCTGCCGTGGGAAATGCCCTTAAGAATGCCCTGGGGATTCAGCTTACCCATATGCCCATAAGATCTGAAGACGTATGGAGAGCACTCAGGGAAAAGAAATAA
>CALARM010001177.1 GCA_937888925.1 uncultured Synergistia bacterium
TATACAATCAATACTATTTGTGTTTAACAGGATTTTAGTGTATAATTAAAGAGTACAGGAATTTTCATTTTTGACTGGTTTCATGGGTAAGCCTCGCGTTACGCGTCACGCGTCACGCGTCACGATAATTTATCAGAATTTAATTAGAGTGAAAAGTGGAAAGAAAAGATCACTGCTCACTACTCACTACTCACTACTCACTTTTCACTCCTTAAAGGAGATTATGAAAAACTATTGTTTTTCACGAACTGGAATGACTCTACTGGAAGCCATGATTTCAGCGGCCATATTTTCCATGATAGGGACAATGTTATTTACAATATTCTCTTTTTCTACAAAAGCGTGGCTTAAAATCAGCGATACAATAGCTTTAAGGGACAGTGGTAATTTGATTTTAAGCAGGCTGGAGAGTGAACTGTCTGCCAGTACTATCAATAGCGTAGAAGTGATTCCCTGTCCGGAAAAAACTGATAACAGGGCAATCTCTTTTTTATCGGCTACTGACGGAGATTACCTGACTGCACCTGATAGTTTTGGTCGAATGGAGTGGAAAAAATTTATTATATTTTATCTGGAAGGTGATACAAAATTCAGTTATGACGGATATTACCAGCTCTGGAGTAAGGAAGTTTTTCTTGGAGATTACACTTCGTCTGTAGATGAAAATCTACTGAAAGACCTTCCCTTTCCCCCTTTAGAGGGCAAAGGGACAACTTATCCTGTAATATCTTATATAAAGAATTCTATTGCCAGTTCAGAACTTTATATTACCAGACCGAGAGCTATTGCAAGATATATAACATTTCTGGATTTTAAAGTAAACAGCGAGAGGAAAAAGGTGGAATTATTTTTTAACCTGGGTAAACCTTCAAATAACAGGAATGAAACAGCTATGGAACAGATGAAAATAAAAAGTACCATAACTCTCAGAAATTAAAAAAGAGGGGGATTTTTATGAAAAATTTAAATAAGAAAAATGGCATTGCTTTAATAAGTGTTTTACTGCTCATACCGGTTTTACTCATTTTATTGACATCAATGGTCTTTTTAACTTCTGAAATCCTCCGTAGAACGAGGTCGGATCTGAATAAAAATATGATTAATCCACTGGCAGATTCTGCTCTTGCAGAAGCAATAATTTTACTCGAAGATAATATTGAATGGGGTAAAAATAAGGAAAAACTATTTATGAAATCTAAAGAGCAGGATTTAAAAATTGCCAGATTTAATACTAAATATCTTCCTGAACCGGATTCTCAGTTCGTATTTGAAAATCAGGGTGCTTTTTACATAAGTTTCGATCCGAACGATCCGGTATGGGGGGATAAAAAATATTATTCCGTTAATAATCTCGGAGGTTCTTCTTCTGTTCCCTCCTACAGGCCTGATATGGAAGTACCTCCTCATTCGGCTCTTATTGTAATTACAGCAGCCAGTGATGATGAAGTCAGACATGTAGAAGTTATAGTTACTGCAATACCGGAAGGTATTGTGCAGACCGGTTCCAGAGGGGCCATTACTATTACGACAGATAAATTAGGTATTGGAACTATAGGAGCACCATTCGACCTTCATTCAAATGCCGAAGACGTTTCTGTAAAACTTATTGATCTGTCTGATAAGAAAAATTTAATATGTGATATTAAAAATGATTGTAATGTTACTGCCAGTGGTCAGATATCATCTCCTGTAAATGATCCGAATCATTTTAAAAGCAACAGCGGTAAGAAGGACATTCCATTACTCGATATTTCGGAACTGGTTGCAAATGAGAGTTTTGAGCCAGGAGAAATACCTTCCGGTACTTATATAAAAGATGGAAATCTCATTAATTATTACAGAGATGGTAAAAAAACATCCGGTACACCGGATCGGGTAATTTATAAAGGTAATGAAATTGTACCGGGTTTAAAGTTCAACGGCCACGACTTGTTCATGGATAGAAACCTGAAAGTAGCTTATGACAGAGAACATCTTCCGGGTAAGACCGGTAATGTCGCTTTTCATGGAATAATATTCAGACTTAATCAGTCAAGTCTTTATGCTCCCGGTAACGGAGAGAGAGATTTTAGAAAAGATGGCGGGCCCTATCATTATGGTAATGTAATATTAACAAATGTCAATGATGACCCGGTAACAGGTAAGGGTAATATTTACGCAGAAGGAACTATTGAAATAGAAGGGAATTCGAGTAAAATAAAATCCGGAACAGACTCTATTGCCCTTTACTCAAGCGGAGACATCACTATGAATATGAGTGACGGAGATGCTATGTTTACAGGGCTTATTTATACAATGGGAGATTTTTATTGCACTGTTCCGAAAGATAAAAAAATTAAAATAACAGGTGCGTTACTGGTAGCAGGAAAAGATCCCTCCAGGGATCCGGAAGGTGCTCCTGTTGACCCGGGAATTATGTCTCTGGAAGGTAATGAGGTAACGTTCCAGTTTGATGAAACATTCCTCAGTCCCTTACCGTCGGCAAATAGTGGGGGTAAGTATGGATTTAAGGTCATATACTGGTATAAATCGATATAAGTTTTTTGCCGGAGGAATGAGTCTTGGTGAAATAATTTTTGCCCTGGGAATTATTTCCATAATTCTTGTAAGTTTAATAACTACATTATTTGCAGGTTTTGCAGCCCTGCAGAAATGTATTGCCTATCAGGAGGCTATAATTATAGCAAAAAGGACTATTGAAGAATATAAATCCATGGAATATGTCTCTGTTCC
>CALARM010001178.1 GCA_937888925.1 uncultured Synergistia bacterium
CGGAAAAAGCATATTCCATAATGACACTTCCCAGATCAAGATAAATTCTGTAATCTGAAGGGTGTTCTTTAAGTTCCAGTTTTAATTCATTTATAAAAAGGTTATATTTTTCCGATATAGTTGCAAGTTCTTCTCCTGCATAATATCTTATATCCATATGGCGATCATTTAACAAATCTTTTAAAATCTCAATTGAATTATGACTTACAAATTTTCCCAGTGATTTTACCAGATTCAATTTCTGGCTGAAATCCTCTTCAACCCTTACAGAATCACGAAAAGGCTGAAGATCAATATTCAACTTTAAAAAATCAAGAGATTTTGTTAACTTAGGAGTTTTATCTCTGTTTCTCGTATCTGATAAAATATACTCCCTGTACTCTTCATAGAGATTTAATGTTTTTTCTTTATTCTTCCTCCGCAGCATCTGATAAATGCCAATATAACCAGAGACCGGTAAAGACATGAGAAAAATAAATACAAAAGGATAAATGGTTTTTCTTTTATCTTTCAGTAAATACACAGACAGAGAAGCCAGGAGAGAAGCCATTATATGTCCTGCCATAATAAAGATTTGCCAATCTGTGTAATTATGAAATAAAAGATATAAAGAAAATCCTTCCAGAAAAAAACTTGATATCATAAAAAAAATAGAAACCATTATAACTGTTCCCTGTTTCTTATTTCGGCAATTATTTCTTCAAGGGATTTTTTACATGAAAAAGGTGAAGAATAAACTATTTTTACTTTTAATATTGAATCATCTTCAAAAGGTTTCAGGCTGAAATGTTGCATTTTCTTCTGAATAGCAGATATAAGGTTGTCTATATTATCATTGTCTATCTTATGTTTCATTACTGCAAATTCCCATTCATGTTCAAAATGGGCAAGAAGATCAAAATCCTTTATATATTCACCGATTATCCTGGATACAAATTTCAATACAGATGGTTCTTTTGCAGCAGGTAATTTCTCCCAGTCGAGTATTTTAACCAGAATAAGAATAAAATCCACGCCTGTATTCTGTGCAGTCAGAAAGGCTTCTTCCAGTCTCATTGAAAAATATTCATATTTAAAAATCTGTGTATCAGGTCTGATTATTCTCCTTCCTTCTGATATTTTATAAGTCATGGCATTTTCTATAGCCCTGGAACACCAGTCTGAAAGTAATAAAAAGATTTTTTCCGTTACACGATTAAACTTCAGGAAACTGATATTATTGATATTTACCACACCAGACATATCGCCGTCACTGTTTTTTAAAGGAGCTATATAAACAGGCATATCGGATATGACAGTATCTTTAAATTTTTCCTGGCTTATGGAAAAAAGTTCCCTTTTTTCAAAAACCATATTATAAGGAGATTCTATTATTTCTATTCTGTCCTTCGGAGCTTCTTCATAATCATAATAACCTTTGTAAGATTTCAGGCACAGGACATTACCTTCAAGAATATAGAGAGTTACCTTCTCAGCTTCCGTATATTTCATAACTATTTCAGGTATTTCTTTATATAATCCTTCCAGTTCCAGATTTTGCATATCTTTTGCATCCTGATAGAGATCGGTCATAGTAGAAGTCTGTGTAAGAATCTTTCTTTCGTAATTATCTTTTAAAAATGAATTTATTTCATACCGTTCATTCAGTTCTCTGTATTTGCTGTCAGATTGTTGAAATTCTTCCTGTAATTCTTTTATTTTTTTCACATATTTTGTCTGAATTGGACCAAGAAAGAGGAGTATAATAAAAAATACAACTATTTCCAGCAGTCTGTATAAGAGAGCGTTTATTCCATAAGGTGGAATAAAAATAAAATAAATGGATGAAATTATGACAGAATAAAACCCCCAGTCAGGGCCATAGCGAAATACTACGAATAAAATAAAAAGATAAAAAGGATTTATTAAAAAAGAATGGATTTTAATATAACAGGGATCGCCGGGAAATAAAAATATATTAATTACTATAAGGATAAAGGCAAAAATATTTATTTCCCAGAAAACAGGATATTTTGTTCTGTCTCTGACCTTTTTTATTGTGTCCAGGTAATAAGTTACTTTATTGTTCATAATTTTAATAACGTGATGTGTGATGCGTAATGCGTGATGCGTATTTTCACCGGTACCGGGCGACCACAGGGGGTCGCCCCTACGACTCGCCACTCACTCAAACCGGTCTGTTTTGTATTTTTACTACAAAATTAATGGCTTTCACAAGCTCTTCATTGGAAAAAGGCTTGTTTATATAATAATCTGCACCGTAATCATAACTTGTAAGAACTGCGTCCGATGTTTTCAAAGCAGTTAACATTATTACCGGAATATGCTTTGTTTTAGGGTTTGATTTAATTTTCAGTGTAGCCTGAATACCGTCCATTCTCGGCATCATTATATCCATTAAAATGACATCGGGCTGCAGTTCAAGCGCTTGTTCTACTGCTTCAACTCCGTTGTCTACTATGGTTAAATCATAACCGATTTTCCCCAGAATAGTTTTAATAACAAGCCTTATAGGTACAGTATCCTCTGCAAGGAGGGCCTTTTTTTTCACTTCACTCATAATATCACCTCTGTCAGAATTTACACTTCAATCCGACGGTAAATTCATAGTTATTCTGATTGTTATTGTCTGTATAACCAATCCTGTTAATCTGATTTGCACCATTTAAGTACTGTCCGTAAACATATATATTATCTGAAAATTTATTATCTATGGAAACGGAATAAAAATTAAATGTTACGTCATTACTATCAGAAGAACGGGTATATCCGAGATGGAGAAGAGAATCATCTGTAACATAACAATCCCATTCCACTGTATAATTCCATTGCGATATATCGGAAGGACTGTAATATAAAGGGCTCTGAAAGTCAAATTTCTCTGATGACCGGGTAATTCCTGCAGTAAACCACATATTTTCATTGTTTTCCCATATCCTGTAATAGCCTCCGACTTCGGTATAAGTGCCATTGTTACCATCAGAAAAATCATAATTTGAAATACGGGTAAAGATATTAAGCTTACCGGTCGGGAAAATATTTATATAATAATCCATGCCTTTAAAAGTAATTTTACCGGCCAGTGCTTCAGGAGTCTCTGTAATACAATCTTTTCTTCTTCTGATACCGGCCTGTAATCGACTGGTCTGAAAAAAGAACTGACCGTAATAAGTATTATCCGGAATACCATCGGAGAACCCTCCCGTAAGTATTACATGAGAGCCGACAGGCTGACGGGCTTCCAGTCCAAACTGTCTGTATATACTGCTCAGACTATCATTGGAAACTTCATATCTCTGACCTTTTAAAATCAATTCCGTTCCTGAAGACAGCACAGGATAATCAATATAACCGTAATAATTTGTATAATCATTTATACCGCTGTCACCGGTTCTGTATTCAAAACCTCCGTATAATCCTGATACATTATCTTTCATAACATTCCACAGGCTTTCTATATCCTGAGGATTGTTCTGGCCGAGATAAGACATAGAATTATAATAACCGTAAGAAACACCGGAAGCAGTTGCCAGATTATAATTAATTTCAGACAGCTGTGCTTCCATCAGAGAATATCTGTTATCTTCTGACGGCATTTGATCATATATGTCCTTGAATGTCTCTATAGCCTTATCAAATTGATTGTCCTGTCTGTACACATAACCTTTCATAGAAGTATTAACAGGTATTTTATCAACAAGGGACACAGATTTATCATACCTGCCCTGCATAATATACAGTTCCAGAAGTCTCTTTTTTATTTCTTCATTATCAGGTTCTAAACCTGCAATCTTCTCTGTAACAACCATTTCTTTCTTTAAAAGACTGGCTTTATAATAAATATTTTTTAATTTCTTCAAAAAATCTAAATCATCAGGGTTACTTCTTAAAAAATTCAGACATTCACCGGCACCAGATTCATATAATTCAAGTGATATGTATATATCTATAACCAGGTTTCTAATCTGCCTGTCATCTGGCTTTAAATCAAGATATCTTTTGTATAATGTAAGAGCATAGGCATAATTTCTTGTTTCCAGCATTTCTTCCGCAAAATCTGTTATAGCCTTGATATTATCAGGTTCACCTTCCAGTATTTCATGATATATTGCTATGGCCGAATCATGAAAGCCTTTTTCTCTTAATATTCTGGCTTCTTCAAGTAATTCATCAGATGTTTTAGCATAAACTGCACCGGCGCCTATATAAATACATAGAATTATGAAAAATAATTTTTTTCTCATTTTTTTCTTACTTCCAGCTCATAATCTGCGTTTTTTTTCAGTTCATACCTGAATTTCAATAAACCCTTATCATCAGTTTTTACTGTGTCATGTAAATCACCGAGTTTTATTTCATAAAAACAGTCAGGCATGAAACTGGCAATTTCCATATAACCTGCTCCGAGTCCTCTGACAGTAGATTTAACACAATCAGAAGATGCATGCCAGTTATCAATATAATGAGAAGCAGATTTAAGATAAACCTTACTCTGAGGCCTGTCAGAGAGATAAATTTTATGCGTTTTCGAATCATCAAGAAAAATATAAAGGGAATTATTATAATAATCAAATCCGATAATATTTTGTGAACGTTCCATATCAGGAGCAAGATCTGTATTATCAAATCTCACTGTCCTTAAATACCCGGTATTGTGTATAACATAGCCTCCGTCATCTGTTCTGCCTGTTTCAGAACAGTAAAAATCTTTTACTATCAAACAATACTGACTTGCAAACAGCGGGGCTATATGATTCTGAAGACAGTAATCATATATGGCTTTTATAGCATCTACTCCTTCCGTATACATACCACTGTAAAAATGATAATATACATTTATGGGATAAATTCTCACAGGTTTATCTGTATGGTTTATATGGTCAATTAATTTTTTCATTTCACCGTAATTTCTGGTCCACGAATCGGTGTAAATATAATCATTGCTTCCTGACGTTCTGGTCTGGAGTCTCTCCCCTCTTTTAACATAAATCTGGCACAGATTACTGTATGATTTATGTTCCTCATCATAAATGGGATCTCCTCCGTTAAGATTCTGAAGTCCGAGTCTGTCTGCTTCTTCAATGAATTCCTCACCGGGATTGCACATACCGGGCCAGAAAACTGTTTTAACTTTTTTTCCAGGAGGAGCTATATATTGATTTATCAATGCAGTGGAATATAATATTTCCGTATGTTTATCAGGTTTTGAAAAATGGACGTCATAACTCTTATCATGCCCTTTATTGATTACATCAACAAGTAAATCCCCTCCCATATTAAAAGGATGGGTATGAGTATGAGTCGCTATTTCAACATTATCAAGAGCAAAAATACTCCTGGCTATTGTTACAGGATAGTTATAATATTTCTTATTATGTTTTTCCATTTCACCTGTAATAATTGAAACACTCATGGGTAAATTATATGTTTCAAATATCTCTTCTTTAATAACTTCTCCTGAATATCTGGTAGGGATATAGGATAAATTAGACAGGCCGTCACCATCAAGATGAGTATAAAAAATTCTCTGGCCATTCAATGTTGTATAATCAAGCCTGGGAAGTGTTTCAATGTGAAGAGATTGATTCAGAAAAGCAAAAGGATTTACAACCCATTTTCCGTTATTTGTAGTTGTAGGTTTAACATCATAATGAAGTTTTAATAAATCATTATAATTATCTATACTGGCCGCTTCTTCTTTACTTTCTTCTAATTCATAGAAAAAATCTCCACCAAGGAGCCCACCCCAGGGAGCTATAAGAGCACAGGTAGATTTACCTGTATCTGCTACATAAAGAGAAATTAATTCTCTATTATCTTTATCCTTAGATTTAAATACAACAGGATTAATACGGTCATCTTTAAAGGTTGTTTCGAAATTGAAATAGCTGTCTTCTTTATTGATTATTTTTATAAAAGGTAAACAGGCACAGTATCTATCGGCTCTGCCGTAATCAAGACTTATAGGCTGGAAGGTGCTGAAGACATTTACAAAATGTTTTGATGTAATAAGATCATTCTGTAATATTCTCAAATTTTCCCTTATATAAGTCTCTTCTCCAGGTAATTCCAGATTTAATCTGGAAAAAACCTGTTTTACAAAAGGTGTCATTTTATAAGTATCTTTTTCGTATAAAGCACCGTAGTCTCCAAGGATTATTATTTTTTTTCCTTTATCTATTTGATGTATAAGCCATGTATTATATTCTGAAACACCTTTTATAACAGGTGTACTGAACCAGGTTATTATTGCTCCGTATTTTTCCATAGTTCTGTCATCAGGTTTCTCCTGTTCAATATCTAAATAATCAGGAACAAGACCCAGATAGGTAACTATTGCACCTGTATATGTATAAAAAGGGCTGTTAAGATATATTCTGTCTTCACTGCCTTTAAATAATACGAGAACTCTTCGTAAAAGAGGTTTATCACATACGTCGGCCATATTCAGAGTAATGGAGTTTTCTCCGGCCCGGTCAAGTTCTTTTTTTGTATCTACGTGAAAGGTAAATGTTTCAGGAGGAACAAAATCTGTTTTTTTGAGGGCTTCATCAAAGAAATGTTCCAGATTTAATATGTGATTAATCTTCCATGTAGAAGATTCCTGGCTGTAAATATAACCTTCCAGAGCCATGGCTCCATAAGGAGTAACAACAACAACAGAACTTTGACTGTCAGGTATGTCTTTACGGAGTAATGTCAGATAAGGCTTATTACGGGGATTTACAGATTTAAATCTGAAATAATTGTTAAAATTGGCTGTATTTACCATCTTTTTATCCATATAATCACATACTATAAGATTCGGATCATCAGTCCAGAATTTATCCATCCTCAGTCCGAAAGGGTAAAAGAAATTATTATATTCCCATTCGCTTATAAAACGATCAGTATGTACAATTCCTTCTTCTATTTTTTCAGTATAAGCACCGAAATTACCTAAAATTATTATTTTTTTCCCTTTTGCCATTTCTTCCGAAAGCCAGTCACAGTAAAGAGAAGCTTCTGACATTACCGGCCCTCTGTACCAGGAAATTATACCATAATATTTATCCATATCTGCTTCATCAGGTATCCCTCTGTCTATATCTCTGTATTCTACTTCATAGCCCAGCTTAAAAAGAGGTTCCGATGCAAATGTTCTGATTAAATTATTTTCACGACTGTCTCCTTCAGTACTTTTATATAAAGCCAGTAATATATGGGACGAAATTTTTTCGTCTGTTTTATAAGACAGGACATCATCCAGGAAAGCCAGTCTGTTTAAATGCCATATAACATTTCCTTTATCATCGGAAGAATAAATATAACCTGTCTGGGCAATAGCTCCGAAAGGTGTTCTGACTGCCACGGAAGCCTGTATATTATGATCTGCTTTAAGAGTCAGTCTCAAATAATCTTTATTATGCTTATTAAATGAAACCAGATTTACTAAATTATCGGGGAAAGTAACAGGTAAAGACGGAAACATTTTAGAGTCTTTATAACTTATTTCTACATCAGAAGGGTCAACTGTTTGTATCCCTTTTACAGATAATCCGAAATTAAAGAAAAAATCATTCAGTTCTTCACCTGTGAGCCATGTTTTTCCATCAGATGAATAGGCACCGAAATTTCCCACAATTATAACCTTTCTGCCTTCTTTAATCTGTCCGGAAAGCCATGATATATATTTCGTCGGATCAGGATAAAGAGGATTAAAGAAAAATGTAACTATACCATCATACTGTTTCATCATTTCAGAAGAAGGAAGTTCCTTTAAAACATCTCTGTAATCCACATCATAACCGAGTTTTTTCAATGGCTCACCAAGGTGGTTAAGGACGGCATTATTTGTATCTGTAGCATTATCGGTGGATTTATACAGACCGAGAATCTTCTGGGAAGCAAAAACATTATCAGATAAGATTATAAAGAAATATAAAAGAAAGAAAATTTTATAATACATAGACAAAATCAAACCTTTAACACGTAAGTAATATATTATAGCATATTTTTTTTTACTTTCAATATTCTAGATTATGATTTATAATAGTCGTGAGGCGTGAGACGTGAGTCGTTACGGGAGGAAGACATTTATTAAATGCTTATGCTAAGTACCGTAACAGGTAAAAGGGTACCCGTAAAAAGCTTCTGCCTGGCAGGCT
>CALARM010001179.1 GCA_937888925.1 uncultured Synergistia bacterium
TCATATGTGTCTATAGCTTCATTGTAATATCCTTTATTATGCAAAAAACTGGCTTTTGATATTTTTAATATATAATCGTTATTCATAAATATTACTCCTTTCTCTGTAATGTTGAATACCGTTATATATAGCTCTTGCAGCTTTTTTCCTGAACTGAGGGTTTGAAAGAAGTCTGGCATCTCCGTTGTTACTTAAAAAACCAACTTCTATTAATACAGCAGGCATCTTTGTTTGCTTCAGGAGATAAAATTTTTCCTTTTTTATACCTCTATTATCTGTTCCCAGATCTGCTATAAGAGCATCCTGTATATCTGCAGCCAGTAATTTATCTATATCTTTATAATAAAAAGTGGTACTTCCATGTGCTTCAGGTCTTGTTGCGGCATCACAGTGAATACTTATAAATACAGAACAATTTGCTTTATTTGCCACATCCACTCTTGCCTGTAATTCTACATTGTCAGGGCTTCCTTCATAAGATACATCTTTATCTGTAGAGCGTGTCAATATTACCTGCCATCCGTCTTTACAAAGAATTTCTTCCAGGTGAAGAGCTATATCCAGAGCTATGTTTTTTTCCATTATACCTGTTTCCTTATTAATAGCACCGGAATCTCCTCCTCCATGACCGGGGTCTATAACAATAATTTTTGGAATATTATTAATCTGGCTATTATTGTTTATAACAGGTACGGCGGCAGTTGAATTATTATATTGAGCAATATATCCTTCCCCTGAAAAAGATATATTGTTTTCATTTACTATGTCGTTTCCTATATCAATAATTAATTTACCCTGCGTGTTTTTTTCTTCCCTTATGTTTATATCTACAATTTTATTCAACGTGAACACAAGTCTTACTATATGAGGATCAGTTTGAAACTGGGCTATTTTGATGTCAGACAGGATTTCATCACTGGAAGGAACTGTAATTTTACTTTCCGGCAGAATAACATTTTCAAAATCTATATAAAATCTGTTGTCCGGACTTTTGAGTCTCTGCCATTTGTATCGGTTGGAACCGGAAAATAGAATGGTTATCTTCCTTGATTTATCTGTCTTCCTGTAAGTTATATTTATAATTTTTTCCGTTTTTTTCTTTATTTCATCTGTTTTTTTCTTTATTTGAATATCAGACGAACCCGGCTTATAAGTTAATTTTATATTTAATTTTTCCATGGAAATTCTTGCAGGAATAGATATGGACATATTTTTATTAGATTTAATTATTATACTGACTTTATTGGAAATAGATTTTTGTTCTATTTTTATATCTTTATTCTGAATATTACTATTATATTTAGTATTTAAAATAGCATTATCGATTTCAATATACATTGTCATTGGGTCAGGACGATTAATAGAATATTTTATAATGCCTTTACCCTGTATAATTACATCAGCACCGTTACTTTTTTCTTTGCAGATAATATCTGTTATAGTTACTCTATCTATATTACAGAAAGAAGGGGAAATTAGAAGTATATTTATTAAGAAGAAAAATAATATTTTTGACATATAGCTGATTATAGAAATAATCAGATACACCTCCTGTAGATTATTTTAAGAAACTATGGAATCATATAAATTTTATTATGAATTTATTGACCACATATAAGTCTGTTAAAATGATGTGAGTTGAGGAGGTGCTCTTCCTGAAAAGATGGAGAAATAGAAGGAATAATATAAGATTTTTTTATTTTCCGGCAGAAATTTAAGGGAAAATAATAAGCATGTGAAAATAAAAAATAATACAACAATTATTACAGTAAAAATTATCTGCCATTGACATATAGGACAATTTTCTTCCGTAACACCGAAGGGATGGTCATGAAAGGGCGAGTGAAATATAAAGAATAGAGTTAAAATTGCCAGAATTAAAGCAAGTAATCTTTTTTCTGGAAATAATTTTATCATCTGCCCGGAAAATCCTTACTATAATTATACAGAAAATTTTATCTATTCTATAGAAAAATACTGATAATAACTTATTTATTATATCATATTTTATTATAAATTACAGTGTTTTTACAAAAAAGATTTGAAGAAATTTATAATTTCTGTTATAATGGCTTCTGCATTTTATAAAATTATATGACACCTTCAGGTGCCTTTACGGGCTTAATAAAGGAAGTACGGTGAAAATCCGTCGTAGCCCCCGCTACTGTGATGCAGACGAAACCTCAGATGTCACCGGACAGGGAAGACGAGGAAGTAGGATGAAGCTAAACCAGGAGACTTACCTGATAAAGAGTGTTTTCGGAGGGAAGATATGTCATTTTTATTTTCCGCAAATTATTACAATATTATCTGCGTATTTATACCTCCTGAACAAAGAAAAAATTTTCATTTCGGTTAAGGTTATTTTCCATTTTTTTATATAGTTAGTTTCGTAATAACTTCGTAATGCGTAATGTGTGATGCGCAGGGATTAAACCCGTCAAGCATTACGCGTTACGCGTCACGATTTCTTAAATTATGAGATACACTATAATCACCGTATCATGCATTATTATTTATTTAAAAAATTCGGAGGTATTTTATGAAAATAAAGAGATTTTTTACTGAAAAAAATAGAGATCCCCTTGGAAAAATAGATTTTGAAGTTCGTTCTTCTGTGTTGAAACAGCCTGACGGCACTGTTATTTTTAATATGGATAATATCTTTGTCCCGGCCGAATGGTCACAGCTTGCCGCTGATATTATAGCCCAGAAATATTTTCGCAGGGCAGGTATTCCGTTGAAACTGCAAAAACTGGAAGAAAAAAACGTTCCAATATGGCTTCAGCGTTCAGTTCCTTCCGAAGATAATGACGGATTTACCGGCGAATATGATGCAAGACAGGTTTTCCATAGACTGGCAGGTACATGGGCTTACTGGGGATGGAAGTATAAATATTTTGATAGTGAAGAAGATGTAAAAACTTTTTATGATGAAATTATTTATATGCTTGCCACTCAGACAGGTGCTCCCAATTCTCCTCAGTGGTTTAATACGGGTCTTAACTGGGCTTACGGTATAAACGGCCCGCGGCAGGGACATTATTATGCCGATCCTGACACAGGTGAAATAAAACCATCTGAAGACGCCTACAGCCATCCTCAACCTCATGCATGTTTTATACAGTCGGTAACAGATGAACTTGTGGCAGAAGGCGGTATAATGGATTTGTTTGTAAGAGAGGCAAGGATTTTTAAATATGGCTCAGGTTCGGGAACAAATTTTTCCAATATAAGGGCAAAAGGAGAAAGGTTGAGCGGCGGAGGTTATTCTTCCGGCCTTATGAGTTTTTTACGCATAGGGGACAGGGCGGCAGGTGCCATTAAAAGTGGAGGGAGCACCAGAAGAGCGGCAAAAATGCTTATCCTTGATGCAGATCATCCTGAAATAGAAGATTTTATTAACTGGAAGGTTATAGAAGAACAGAAAGTAG
>CALARM010001180.1 GCA_937888925.1 uncultured Synergistia bacterium
GGCAAGGGTTTATTGACCAACTCGCTGAGGTGGCCTAATTGGCCAAAGTCGAGTTACAGGGGTACTATTATTGGATTCTGTAATCTTTCCTGAAACTGTATAATTTAATGTGGGAGTTACTGTCTGACTGTCACTTCCACAGCCTGCCATAAAAAGGATTAATACAAATAAACTTAATATTAATGTTGGTAAAAAATGCGCTCTCATTTTTATTTTATCCCCTTTCTATTATTGTCAGTGAAAGCAGTTATTTTAAGCTTTCCAGTTTTTTACCGCATAGTATATCCGGTAGATAATATGGACTGTTATTTTATACTGACTGTTTTGATAGACTTATTAGCTCACCTCCTTTCCATATCTTTCTTTCTCTGTAAAAAATTATTTTCCCCATTAATTGGTAAGAACAAGTAAAAATTTTACAGAAGAATTATTTGAAGAACCTGATGCAACATAGGTATATATCTCACCATTTTCTACATTATCTTTAACAGTAAACTGATCATCTGTTGCTCCCCATGTGACTACATTCGTACCGGACCAGCCAGTAGCTTTAAATCTTATAACATGAATATCAGTTCCACCGGGGCCTGCAAACGGATTAACTGGATTTTCTCCGTTCTTCATCATTAATACAGCTTTCGGCACCCATGTACCTTTACCGTCTGCTGCCGCCTTCCATTTACATGTTGTTTTGTCCACGTCCAGAGCCTTCCATTCATAAGAAATATTGAATACTTCCTGATATCCTTTGCCATCTCCGACGTCTGCATAATAGTGAACAGTATACATCTTATCTTTTATCTTATTTTCTGCCACTCTGTTTACAAGGAAACTGTTTGAATGTTTTAAATTACATGAATATTTTGTTCCGCTGGATTTGCTTGAATTACTGCCGCCGAACATATAGGGTTTATTTGCCTGTCCGCCATAGTCGGCATTGTTTTCACCCTTATCCCACTGCATTGTCTGCATGGGACTGTCTCCTTTAAATCCAAGCCATCCGTCTGTTTCTCTTGAGGTTAATCCGCCAATACCCTGAATAAAATAATTGTTGGCCACAGTTATTACTCCGGCACTTTTCTGGAAAAACACATTGTTCGTATAATAAGCTTCATTTCCCGGATAGGAAGTGATAACACCGGAAACTAAAGAATCTGTCTGATTTAACACTGTATAATTCTGATTTTCCCATGTCTGTATAACGAGAGGGTAAATATTAGAGTCATCATAGACAGGTAACTCAACACCTCCCTTATCTCTTCTTACGAATAAATCAGATGTATGAGTATTTAAAATCCATGTCCCTGCCCTTGTATATTTTCTGAGAAGGTTTCTCTGAAATCCCGGAACAGGAGCGATTGGCATAAAGGCTCCTTTTGTTAACCATCTTGCAGGATCAGGGCAATAAGAACAGTTATCGCTGTTACCTTTTGTAATTTTTGATATTTCAGTATTGGGATCCAGATTGGCAGTTTCTATAATATAATTTTTTACATTGCTTCTTACATTTATTACCGATCCCATACCTCCGTTATAACTGCTGTCAACACCCTGCCAGTCAATATTGAAGGTAATAAATTTCGAATCAAAGGCCCATCCGAAGGGGAACATATGGTTTACTCCCACACTCGAACCCTGGCCGTTTACATAATCTGTTACAAGAGCCACATTATCTGTTATACCGGGTAAATAGGGAAGGTAATATTCGAAGCCAGGTTCGTTTTTTACCAGATATACTTTCTCGTTTGGATCCCATGCACTGGCAGTTGTTTCTCCTTGCTTAACACTTTCTTTACCATTATTGATTTTCCCTGATGCCATATACCCGTCAACAAGTCCTGACATGGCAGGGTCGAAATATTCTCCTGCATTGGCATCAGTATAGGCATACTTTACAGTCATAATCTCAGGAATAGATGCATATACAGGATAGGGTGTACCTTTGAAGGTTATACTGTCGTCATGACTGAGTTTTTTCTTGATATAGTTGCTTCCGTGTATATTTATCGTACCGGCATCTATTACAGGGTTACTCTTAAGACTTCCGTCCTGATTATACAAATCCTGTTTTTGAAAGGCTGAATCAGACATGGCTGTCAGAGCTGGAGTAGGAGTAGGGGTTTCGGTACCGCCTTTACCTCCAATCCCTCCGACAAGAATGTAATGGTTCATCTCTCCTGCCACCGCCACTGCATCTGTCTCTGTGAGAAATCCATGGTCTGTCTTCTGAGCTGATACAGTACAGGTTTCACCGATTTTTACATTGTAAAAATGAGTTACTCCTTTTTCATAGGTTACCTCTGCATTCCAGTCTACTGTGCCGTTTCCATGGAGGCATCCTTTGTCTCCGTAAACAACCGGAGCACCGTCCTTATTGGATATCACTTCTACTGAAACACCGGCATTTGATGCATCGTGACCACTCATTTCATCATTACGGGCATCACCGGAAGGATTTACTTCATAATCCCTTGTAGATACCATAATATATCCTTTTGCCGGATCATAGGAATAGACCGAACCCATGACAGAAGACCATTCATCAATTCTTACCATGACAATATCAAGTATATATTTAATCGATGAAAGCTGAGAAGGGTAAAATATGGTGTTTACCTTTACATACCCGTCTTTAGTGGTGACAAGTTTATACCTTCCCGAAGGGATGCCGGAGAAGGAATAATTCCCGTTAGAATCAGTCTGAGCGGTATATATAGCCGATTCTGTTATTGATGTGCCGTAGCTCGAAAGTGCACAGCTTACTCCTCCTATGGGCTGTGATTGTGAGTTTGTTATGACCCCCTTTACCGTATAGATAGCAGGAGTCGGGGTGGTAACAGTTTGTACCGTAGAGTCAGAACCGCAGTTGTTTAAAGAAAAAACACATAAGAAAAATAGAACACATGATATAAATAAACTCTTATATCTCCATTTCATAATTATAACACTCTCCTGCATAATAATTATTTATGATTTATTATTTTTTATAATTTTTTTCACTATCTTCTTTGTTTTTCTTGTTTTTTTACTATCCTCCTTTCATAGTTTTTGTATCTATTCTTATTCGTGATAAAAAAATTTTTTACCTTGTAATTCTATCGGCATTTTTATATAAATTTTTAAGATAAAACAAATTTATTTAAATTATAACCTAAAAG